>JANWHL010000109.1 GCA_025450405.1 Ktedonobacterales bacterium | reverse complement strand
CTGCTGGCGGGGACCATCGAGGGGGCGCGTAAGGTGGTATTGCCAGGTGTGGCCCACATGCTCAATCTGGAGCGGCCGACAGTGTTCAACCAACTGGTGGTGGACTTCCTGGGTCGGGTGTGACGTGCGAGATCTGGCTGGCGGTGGTTGGTGTCTGGAGACGGCGGCCCGCGCGGGAGCATGCCGGCCACTGGACACTGGCGGGTGCAATAGTGTGGCGGGGATGCGGACGTGAGTTCCGCATGGAAATGCCGTGGCGGCGGGGCGTCAATGTGACAGGTGAAAATGCCGGTGACCACGGGCAAGTGGAGTGGTGGGGCGAGGATGCGGAATGGCAGTTCCGCGTGCAAGTGCCCCGGCGGCCGCCGCCAGCGAGACGCGTGAACATGGCGGTGGCCGCCAAGGGGGGGCCAGGTGGTGGAGCGAGGAGGCGCCCGGAAGGACGCGGGGAATCCGCGCAGGCGCGCGGGGTGGTGGGGGGGCCGCCGGCGATTTTCGAGGGAAGCCCCCTGACGGCGCGCCGTCAGCGATGGGCCTGAAAAGTGCCTGGAGGCGGCCCGCGGCGGCTCAACCATAGGGCCATTTTCGGGAGAATCTTTAGCTCGTGGCATGGGAGCGGCCCGCCCTTGGGGCTGTGTTCGGGAGTATCCTGAGCGTCAAGCGCGCATGCTCGACCTTGGGGGTTCACGTCAATGGAGTCCGGCGGAGGCGAAACTCATATGGCACGCATCGTCCTGGTGACAGCCGGATCCGCCGGCAACATCAACCCGTTCATCGCGCTGGGGCTGGGCCTGAGGGCGCGGGATGAACGACGTGGTCCGGCACGCCGCGCCGCCCACGCGACAATTTGATGCGGTGGTTGGCGGCGCGGGAGTCTGATCGCCGAAGGAGCTTCACCATGGAAGAGCAGTGCGGATTCAAGGGGAGCAAATACCCGTGGGGGCGGATCCCTGCGCGTTTCTTGATCGCTGGGGGCGTGGCGGCGGTCGCGGGAATTCTCGTGCTCTTCCCCTTCGATTGGCTCGGGGAGGTCTGGCCCGCCTACGCCGCGGTCTTCGACCGTGTCTTCGTCAATGCCCAGGCGCACCTGATTGGCCACGCGACGCTATTCGGCGTCGCCGGTCTCCTGGTACTCTACGCCTTCCCGCCGCTGCGTGGCCGCCCTGGGCGTTACCTGCTCGTCATGGCGATGGGCGCGGTGGGCCAGGAGGCACTGCAAGCCCTGGCCAAGCGGGAGATGCCGACGATCTACGACGGGCGCGATCTGCTGCTGGACCTCACGGGCTTCGTCGCGGCGTATCTGCTGGCGGCGGGGATTCGCGCGGCACGCGCCAGTGTCGCCGGGCGCAAGGCGCCGGCACAGGTCCGGCGGGATACTTGACGCATCGCAAAATCATCGCTATAGTGTCCAGTGCGCGGGTGAGTCGAGCCCGGCGTGCGCGGTATCCGGCGGCGAGCTGGTAGCGCGTCGCGATTGGTCGGGAGTGCCTCCGGCCGGGGAGTAGACCGGCACGCATGCGGATGAGTTCCGTCACCTCCACCTTTGGGGATGCCAAAACCGTACAGGGTATGGCGTACGGCTCAGCGCGTACGGGTGTAAGGTTATGATCGTGTACTACCAGCACTAACCGAGCGGGACGCGTGAGGGTGGGAGAGGGGCAACTCGCCCCCGGATGCCGTTGCCAGGACGTGGGGAGCGCGTGGATGGAAGCGCGCGGGCGGTCGCGCTCGCGGCGGTGTACGCTGGCTGGGCGCACGATCAGCGCCTGGTGGTCGGAAGCGTGGCGCCGCTGACGGCTGACCAATTGGCGCTCCTGGCGGCGCCCCACCTGCACGATATTGGTCACCTCGCGGCGCACATCGTGGCCGCGCGCGCCCGGATGATCCACTGGATTCTGGGCGAAGGCGACGATGGCCTGGACGCGCTGGCGCGGTGGGACGGCTTCGACCAGCCAGCGTCGCTGGCGATACGTCCGGTGGCTGAATTGGTACGCGGCCTGGAGGCGAGCGCGGCGGCGATCCAGGACGCCCTCGCGCGGTGGAAGGTGGATGATCTCGACGAGGTCGTCGAGTGGCGATATGACGGTGACACCCACACGTACACATGCCAGCGGATGATCTGGAACCTCGTCCGCCACGATTATCATTACTACGGCGAAATTGCCCTCACGCTCGGCATCCACGGGCTGGCCGCGCCGGACTTTTGAGCCGGACTTCTGAGTGTCCGGGCGGTTGCAACCACGGCTGGGCGTCCACCGGACGCCCCTACACGGCCTTCGGCCACGAAGTCCCCCGGCGCGCAATACCGTACAAATAAGGGCGTCGTGTCCGGGTGGGTGGGGCCGGCGCATGCATTCGCGACGGCCCTCCCCCGGAGGGCCTCTGGATGGCCCGCCGCCACGAAGCCGCCCGAAGGCGACCGCGGATCGACCAACAGGCGCGAGCGCCAACCCGCCGGTGAACTCTTATTTGAACGGTTTTGCGCCGACGTGGACTCTCCAGATTTGGTGTGAAACCACAGCCAGGGGCCTCCGGCCGCGAGGTCCGCTGGCGCGGACTCTCTAGAAGCGGACTCTCCAGAACTGGCCTGACCACGCGGCGGGGTGCCACGCCGCCCGCCAGTATCAAGATCGTATACTATGGGCATGTCACCTTGGGGATGATGTATAGAAAGCGCTGAGCACCCAGGCGGACCTATAGGGTCAGGGAGCGGATTGGAGTCAGCGGTATGAACCGGGACGGTCGCATTCGCCTGAGCACGATGGAGATCGTGCTGATTGGCGTGCTCGTTGGGTCGCTCGTCCTCGCGCTCTTGCAGGCCAGGCATGACGAGCGCGAATCCCAGCGCCAGCACGATCAGTAGCGACGCCGCGCCCCCGCGCCCCGCCACACCCGCGCAGCCACTATCGCGGGCCGGCGGGGCGTCCGCGTGTCGCTGACCATCAGCCCCGGTTTTCGGACTGTGGTTGGCATGTGCTGTCATGTTATGATACCCACACCCCGCGCACACCGCCGGGCCGCCCACGGAAGCCAGGTCTGCTATGCCAGATGTCACATCGCTCGAACGCAAACTGGAAGCGCTCGAGGATCGCTATGAGGAAGTCAATACGTTGCTGACCAACCCTGAGGTCACGAGCGACGCGGCGCTCCTCCAACGGTACGGGCGCGAATCGTCTGGCCTAGGCGAGGTGGTCGCCACGTATCGCGCGCTCAAGGATGTCCGCCGCGAGCGTGCCGAGACCGAGTTGATGTTGCGCGACGGGCTGGATGACGATATGCGCGCGCTCGCTCGCGAGGAGCTGGAGCGGCTGCGCGGCCGCGAGGAGGATTTGCTGGACCAGGTGAGGGTGGCCCTGCTGCCGCGCGACATCATGGACGACCGCAACGCCATCGTCACGATTCAGGCTGGGGCTGGCGGCGACGAGGCGGGACTCTTCGCCGGTGACCTCTTCCGCATGTACACGCGCTACGCCGACGCGAAACGCTGGCATGTGGAGGTGCTCGACGCCAACGCCAGCGGCATTGGGGGCTACAAAGAGGTGGTGATGGAGGTGCGGGGTCGCGGTGCCTATGCCCGCCTGAAGTATGAGGGCGGGACGCACCGGGTGCAGCGTGTGCCGGCCACCGAATCGCAGGGGCGCATCCACACGTCCACCGCCAAGGTCATCGTGCTGCCGGAGGCGGAGGAGGTGGAGGTGGAGATCCGGCCGGAAGATTTGAGGATTGACGTCTATCGCTCCACCGGGCATGGTGGCCAGAGTGTGAACACGACCGATTCCGCCGTGCGCATCACGCACCTGCCTTCGGGTCTGGTGGTCACCTGCCAGGATGAGAAGTCGCAGATCAAGAACAAGGCGAAGGCCTTGGGAGTGCTGCGGGCGCGGTTGTGGGACCTGGAGCAGCAGAAGCGCGCCGCCGAGCAGGGGGCGGCCCGCCGGTCGCAGGTGCAGACGGGAGATCGGAGCGAAAAGATTCGCACTTATAATTTCCCGCAGGACCGGATCACCGATCACCGTGTCAACCTGACGGTGCACAACCTGCCGCGCGTCCTGGATGGCGATCTCGATGGCATCATCGACACGCTTATCACGTCCGACCAGGCGGAGAAGCTCGCCACCATGTACGACGCTGGGACCGATGGGAACCAGTAGGATCGGGAGGCGGGAGGTGATGGTGGGCGAGGACCGGCACGTGGTCCCGTCACTCGCGCATACGGATGTGCGCGCGCTTGGCCCAGGCGATCGCCGATCGCTGGTCGATCTGCTGGACGGCGAACCGGGTTACAGTTTGTTTCTGCGCGGGAATCTGGAATTGCTCGGCGCGCATGATCGTGTGCAGTACTGGGCGGTCTGTGAGGACGCTGTGCCGCGAGCCGTACTGATGGTGGTGGCGGGCCGGTCGGCGCTCTACGCGCCTGAGGGCGTCGCGGTCGCGCCGCTGGGCGGGGTCGCGGCCGAACGTAGGCTCAGCTTCGTGATGGGGCGGGGCAGGCAGGTGGAAGAGCTGCTGGCCGCGGCGCCTGGCCTCGCGCCCGTGCGCTGGCAGGAGCACCTGCTGGCGCGGGTCGAGCCCGCGGACCTGGCGCCCGCGTACGCGCCGCCGGCGCTGCCGGTTTTGCCGCTCGGCGTTCGTGTGCGCCGGGCGCGCTACGCCGACCTGAGCGGACTCGCGCGTCTTTATACCGGTGCGGTGGGGTTCGAGCGGGCGTCGCCAACCCAGGTGCGCGATACCTTGCGCGAGCGCATCCTCGCGCTGCGGACGCATGTGGCACGCTCGGGCCGCCGGATGCTCGCCGCCGCCAGCACCACGGCGGAGACGCCGAGCGCCGCCATGATCGGCGGTGTCTGGACCGATCCCGCCTGGCGTGATCGTGGTCTGGGCACGGCGGTGGTGGCCGCGCTCGCGCGCGAGCTCCTCGCGGAGGGACGCGAACCGTATCTGTTCTATCTGGTGGATAACGCCCCCGCCGCTCGGGTCTACGCGAAGATTGGCTTCCGGCCCGTCGGCCCATGGACGGTGGTACATTTTGTCCTCTGATGCCCCAAGCTCCAACTCGACGCCAGAACTCGCGCGCCTGGAGAACGCCGCCAATCTCGCGCGTAATGGTGCCCGCGCGCACGGTGCGCCACTTCGGTTGGCGCATCCGCAGGCGGTGCGCGCGGTCTTTTTCGACGTCGGTTTCACCTTGCTCTCATCCAAGCCGACCATTCCGGAGATTGCGCGGCGGGTCTGCGCCGAGGTCGGTATTGAGGCGGACCTCGGCTGTTTGGAGCGTCAGGTCCCGGCGGCCGAGGCGGTGATCAAGAGCACGGTGCGCCAGGACCCACAGGCGTGGGCGGACAATGCCGCGGTCAACGCGATCTGGGTCGGCTACTTCGCGGCGCTGCTCCGGCCGTGCGTTGGGGAGATTGGCGAGGACGCGTTCGCGGCATTGGTGGCGCGCGCGGTCGCCGTTTTCGACCACTACGCCAGCTATGCCCTGTATCCTGACGCGCTGCCCGTCCTGGGCACCCTACGCGGGCGCGGTTATACCATGGGCGTCGTCTCGGATTGGGGGATGAGCCTGGTCCCCATCATCGCGGAGCTGGGGCTCACGCGCTATTTCGATTTCGCGGTGGTCTCGGCCGCGGTTCAACACGCGAAGCCGCACCCGACACTGTTTGAGACGGCCCTGCGGCGCGCGGACGCGATTCCCGATTATGCCGTGCACATCGGCGACTCCTACGTGCTTGACGTGCTGGGCGCGCGCTCGGTGGGCATCACGCCCGTGCTTCTGGACCGGCCGGGCAAGATCGATGCGGCGGTGGTGGACGTTCCCGTCGTCCGGGATTTGTATGGCTTGCTCGATCTCCTCGAAATCCCGCGGCCCGACCACGCTGACGGCCAGGCGTAGGATTGCGGGCCATGTGCCGGGCGGAGCACCAGGCGCGTTCGCCGGCGCGCGCTGGCACGCGAGGGCGCGCCCCCCGGTATGCTTCATGCGCGCTCCACGCGTGCGCCCAGCCGCCACGCCGTGACGGACACTTGCCGGCGGCCAGGGCTAGAGGAGGAACTTCGATGGGATTTGATCAATACCACGAGCCGGCGAATGAGCTGCCCGAGGCGACGCGGACGTTCGCGCGCATGGCCCAGGCGCTTATCGAGGAGGCCGAAGCCATCGACTGGTACGAGCAGCGCATGGCCTTGGAGAAGGACGCGCAGGCGCGGGCGATCATGGAGAACTCGCAGGAGGAAGAGTTCAAGCACTTCGGCATGGACCTCGAGTTCTTGCTGCGGCGGAAGCCGAAATGGCGAGCCGCGCTTCAGAGCATCCTGTTCCAGAATGGCGACATCGTGCGACACGGCGAGCAGGGCGAGAAAGCCGCCGATCAGGTCGGCGCTCGGTAGGCGGTGTCGGGTAGGCGGTAATGGTGCGGAACGCGAAGTCGCCCGCCTGGTGAATCGCGGTGCGGGCCAGGTCTCCGCACGCTGGCACGGGCCATGCGTCCTCGTCTGCTGCCCGTTTTGGCGGGTGGAGGACGATATGGCACGTGTGTTGGTCGTCGATGACGACGCCGATAATCGCGAGAGTATGCGGTTTGTGTTGGAGGACGAGGCCCACGAGGTGACGCTGGTCAGCGATGGGCACGGTGCGCTGGCGGCGCTGCGGGACGCGCGGAATGGCGACGCGCGAGATGGCCTGGTGGTGCTGATGGATAATCGCATGCCAGGGTTAACCGGGCTCGAGGTGTTGACGATCGTCGCTGGTGATCCAGACCTTGCCGCGCGGCACGCCTATCTGCTGGTAACGGCGGGGGCGCCGCCGGGCGCTGAGCTCTTGGAGCCGCTGCTGGCCGCGCTCGATCTGCGCATGGTGCGCAAGCCGTTTGACATCGAGGATCTGCTGCGAACGGTCGCGCTGGCCGCCGAGCGCATCGAGACCCGGGTTGGCGGCAAGTCAGTCCTCACGGACTGAGTGCGCGCGTCTGGCTAGCCCCGGCCCCAACGGCGGGGGCGCGGGCGGCCCGGATAGCCATTGCCCATCGGCACGACTGGCAGGTGGGGTGCGATGTCGGGTCAGCGGTGCCCCCTCCCCCAAGCCCCCAGTGGGGGACCCCGGCCCCCAGTGGGGGACCCCGGCCCCTCCCCGTTGCGACGGGAGAGGGGAATCAGTCGCCCCACGCGCGCGGTGAATTCTGGGCGGGGTGGCTTGGCGAGGATGCGGAATGGAAGTTCCGCGTCTAATCCTTCACGTCGGGTGAGTTGTGGGGCAGCGAGCAGAGGCGGGGCGCAGGTCCGGCGACGACGTGGCCATTGGGCGAATTTCGGGAGAATCCTGTGCGGTGGGGCGTTGGAAGGCGCCAGGGCGGCCGGGTTCGAGAGCGCAGTTTGCCGGCTCTTTGGTTAATGCGCATGAGGCGCACAACCGTGCGCCCCTATGAAGGCTTCTGGCCGCGACGG
>JANWHL010000108.1 GCA_025450405.1 Ktedonobacterales bacterium | reverse complement strand
TTCGTTCCGGCCAATTTGCTGGCGTACGCGGCGAGCATCGCGGGCACGGTCGCCAGGCGCGAGCGAGCCCCCGCCCTCCGGTGATCGGCAAGGCGTGATCGGCGATGCGACCTCGGACTCAGGCGCTCGCGGCTGGGGCCACCCTCTTCATGCGCAGAGCGACGACGAGCAGCCAGACCGCCCAGAGAAAGAGCAGCGCGCTGCTCACGTCGTACGCGACGGCGTTGGGGCCGGAGAGCGCCAGGCCCACGACTCCCGCATACCACCCCTCCACGACGGTGGCGATCCCTTCCAACCCGATGAGGACGCCAACCAGCCGCGAGACGCGTCCCGTCCAGAAGATGGCGATGCCGATCAGCAGCAGCGCGATGCCGAACAGGACGGCATCGTAGCTGCTGACGCCCCATTGCAGCCACCGCAGGCTTTCCGCGCTGGCAAAGCGCGCCGTCTGATCCGCCACCGGAGCCTGGACCCAGGCGTCCACCGCCTGTTTGAGGGCAACGCCCGCCACGGCGTACATGACCCCGTTCAGCGCCAAACTTGCCACGGCTGTCCAGGCCCCCAGCCGATTGATGGCGTTGGGGATGCCAGTGGTGAGGTTGAGCGCGGAGGAGACGACGAGCAGTCCCGCCGTGATGAGCGCCGTCGCGAGGAATTGCGCGAGCGCGATCGCGGTCCAATGGTCGCCACTGGCGATGGCGATGAACTCGGCGGGGTGGTTGTTGACGCTGCTCACACTTCCATCGATCATCGTCTGGAAGCGCTGCGCGACCACGGCAACCAGGAACCCAATGAGCACCAGCGCCGCCGCCAGACGCAGCGCGTTCCGGTCAGCCGCGTTCCGGTCAGCCGCGTTCCGGCCAGCCATGGTGTGCCTCCTGGATGGGTGATATCCAGCCGCGGCTGGACCGTGACCGCTCCGGGCCGCTGGCGGTCAGGCCGCGCCCGCGGTGCTGAGTTTCAACGCGACCAGTTCGGGCTTGTCCGCCAATCCCACGGGAACCAGGATCGTGTCGCCGACAATGCTCAGGGGACTGATGACGCCTCCAGGCGCCTGCCAGGACCACACCTGGTGCCCAGTCGCGCGGTCCAGGGCGACCATCTGCCCGCTATAGGTCGAGGTGAACACGAGGTCGCCAGCGATCGTGGCGGAGCCATCCGGCGCGTTGAAGCGCGACGTCCAGAGGATCTGGCCGGTGTTCACATCGAGGGCGTCCAGCTCGCCGATGCCCGAGCCCGTGTCATCACTGACGAACCTGGTCGCGCTAAATTGCGCCGCGGCGTTGACGATCGGCACAAAGACCACGCCGTCCGCCAGCGCCATTGGGGTCTGCACTCCGCCCGAGGCGCCGGGCAGGATCGTGATGGTCTGTCCAGCGGGGACGGATTGCGCGTCGTCATCGAGGTGCAGGCCAACGGCGGTCTTCCACAGCACCGCGCCGGTCTGGGCATCGAAGGCGACCACAACGCCTTCTTTGCCCGCGCCGATCACCACGGGCCGTTGCCTCCCATTCACCATGGCGGTCGTGAGGATGGGAGAGGCTTCGAAGTCGTGATCGAAGAGGTCATGGGGCGTGACCTGTTGATACCAGCGCAACTGCCCGGAGGCGCTGATGGCCAGCTCCGAGTCGGAATAGAGGTTAGGACCAGGCCGACTGGAGCCGTTCGGATACTGGCTGGTGCCAGGCACTGGTCCGGGGTTGCCCGTGCCCCAGTAGGTCGTGCCGGTGGTCGTGTCGATGGCGGGGGGATACCAGGCGCCGCCGCCGCTGTTGACGCTCGGATTGCCCCACAGGTCGCCGTCCTTGACGGTGTTGAATGACCATATGATGGCGCCGGTCCGCTCGTCGAGGGCGTAGATGTTGCCCATCATGCCGCCCTGATAGAAGTGGTCTTCGTCGGGGGCGGTGCCAGGGATGGTGCTGAGGTAGAGTGTGCCATTGTACGCGGTGGGCTGCTCGTCGATGCCCTGGGTGTTGGGAGCGGGAATCTGGAGCGACCAGATCGGCGCCCCGGTCGCGGCGTCGAGCGCGGCGACGTCTTGCATATCGCTCGCCACAAACACCTTGCCCTGGTCAACCGCCACGCCATTGGGCCCAAGATTCGCGTGGTTGTACAGATGCTTCCACTTGAGGGTGCCGCTCTGGAGGTCGATGGCGTAGACGTTACTCTTGAGGTCTTGCAGGTAGACGGTCCCGTCAACCACGATCGGGGCGGTCGCCATCGCGCCGCTGACGGAGACGCCACTGATCGGAAGTGTCCAGGCGACGCAGAGTTGGTTGACGTTTTGCGAGGTGATCAGGCCGCCGGCGGCGTCGCGAGTATTGGCGTAGTCCGCGTTGGCCAGCGGCCACGTACCGCCGCTGATGGTACCCCCCGGACGACACGCCGCGGGGGCGGCCGATCCGCAGGCCGCCAGAGCGAGCATGGGGATCAGCGGCAGGAGCCCGATCAGCGCACCACGCGCGACGCGTGTGGAGATGCGAAGCTGGCCACAAGGGAGAGGAGCGCGCATGCTCTCGGCCTTTCCGACCACACCCGCGCCCGGCGCGATCCATGCGCGCTGGCACCGAGCATGCCCGGCCTGGAGCGTGCTCCGCGTGTGGGTGGTCCTTCAGGATCACGTGGTCGCTGGCCATAGTATAGCAGAGGTGTACACGTCGGCGCGCCGCTCTCGCGCCCCTGTACCTTTCTCCGGCCTCCGTGGTCTCTGTGTCCTCTGTGTGGATTCCGTCGTCGTCCTCAGTGCTGGAGGCCCGTCACCACGCGCGCGTATTTGTCCGCGAGCGCCTGGGCCGCGTCGCGCGAGCGCGATTCCGCCAGCACGTGGAAGAGCGGCCGGTCCGCGTCCGGCAGCACCAGCACCCACTCCTTGCCGAGGTCGATCTTGATACCGTCAATCGGCTCCTCGCGCCGCTCGCGGTACTGCTCGCTCAGGATGCGCATGACGCGGCCCTTGTACTGGAAGGGGCAGTTCACCTGCATGCGGATCATGTGGTACGGCGGGAGATTGTCCACCACCTCCGAGAGCTTCGTCTCGTCGCGCGCCAGCGCCTCCAGCAGCTTGGCCGTCGCGTACATGCCGTCGAAGGCCGGCAGCATGGCCGGGAAGATGAACCCGCCGACCACGTCGCCGACCAGCTTCACGCCCTCGCGCGTCGCCTCGTTCATCAGGGCGCTCGGGAGCACCTTGGCGTAGGCCAGTTTCCCGCCCGACCGCTTCACCACCGTCTCCACCGCGCTCGGCGCCGTCACCGGCGCCACCACTAGACCGCCCTTCGCGCCGTTCTTGCCCTCGGCTTTGGCGCCGCGCAGCGTCAGCTCCGCCATCGCCGCCAGCAGCTTGCCGTTGTCCACGATGATGCCGCGGTCGTCCACCACGTAGATCTTCTCGCCGCCGGTGTCAATGCGCACGCCCAGGTCCGCCTTCAGCGTGCCCGTGATGCTCGCCAGCACCTGCATGTCCGAATCGAACTGCTCGGCCGTCCGCGAGTAGCGGTTGGGATCCATCGTCGCGTTCAGGGCGATCACGTCCGCCTGGAAGGCGTTAAAGATCGGCGCCAGCACCTGGACACTGCTGCCATGGCCATAGTCCACCACCAGCCGGAAGCGTCGCTTGCGGATGACCTCCTGGTCGATGCGCCCGAGGAAGTCGGTGGTGTAGCGGCCGATCACGTTCGGGGCGTACTCGATGTTGCCGATGTCGTCCAGGTAGACGCGGCGGAAGTCCTCGCGGAAGTAGAGGTTCTCGATCTTGCGCTCGGTGTTCTTGCTGATATCGAGCCCGTCGGCACCGAAGAACTTGATGTCCACGATGCGCGGATCGAAGGGCGAGAGCCGCACATGCATCCCGCCCACCGCGTCGGTCGTCCGGACGTAGTAGCGCGCCACGGGCAGCGGCACCGTCTCCAGGTCGTGGACGTTGACGCCCGCCGAGGGCAGGCCCGAGATGATGGCGCGCTTGATCATGCGTGGGGTGCGGTGCGCGTCGCGGTTGACGCACACCCGCGAGCCCTTGGGTAGCACGGCCCCGTAGGCCGCGCCCAGCCGCGCCGCCAGCTCCGGCGTGACATCCACGTTGACGATGCCGGTGACGCCATAGCGCCCAAAGAGCGAGCGCCGCCCCTGCGAGCCCCAGATGATGCTGCTCGTGACCACCGCGCCGGTCTCGATCTCCTTGTTTGGCCAGATCTTCACCCCCGGCTGGATGATGGCGCTCTCGTCCACCATCGAGTGGTCGCCGACGACGGTGCCCTCGAACATCACCGCCTTGCTCTTGACGCTGGTCGAGGAGCTCACCAGCGCGCCGCGCAGCTCCGTGCGCTCGCCGATATAGCAGTTGTTCCAGACCACGCTGCGGTCGATCTGCGCGCGCTCGTCCACGATGGTATAGGGGCCGATCGAGCTCGGCCCGTGGATGATGGCGCCCGCTTTGATCTTGACGTCGTGCCCCAGATAGACCGGCCCCAGGACCTGCGCGTCCGGTGCGGTCTCCACATTCTCCTCGGTCCAGACGCCGTCGCCCAGGTCCGTGCCGGGGATCTGGACCTTGGCCCGCCCCTGAAGCACATCGGCGTTGGCCTTCATGTACTCAGCCAGGTTCCCGACATCGCACCAGTAGCCGTCGGCGACATAGCCATAGATCGGGTCGCCCTTCGCCAGCATCATGGGGAAGAGCTCCTGGCTGAAGTCGAAGGGCTTGTTCTTCTCGAAGTAGGTGAAGACCTTGGGGTCGAGCACGTAGATGCCCGTATTGATGGTGTCGCTGAAGACCTCGCCCCAGCTCGGCTTCTCCAGGAATTGGCGGATGTGGCCGCCCTCGTCGGTAATGATGACGCCGTATTCGAGGGGGTTGTCGACGTGCGCCAGGGTCAGGGTCGCCAGTGCGTGGTGAGTCTCGTGGAAGCGGATGATCTTGCTCAGGTTGAAGTCGGTGAGCGCATCGCCGCTGATGACCAGGAACGGCTCGGTCAGGTGCTCCTCGGCGTTCTTGACGCTGCCCGCCGTGCCCAGCGGCACTTCCTCGCGTGAGTAGACGATGCGCATGCCCAGCTGCGAGCCGTCGCCAAAGTAGTCTTCGATGGCGCTGGCGAGGTACTGGACGGTGACCACGATATCGATGATCCCGTGGGCCTTCAGCAGGTTGAGGATGTGTTCCATCACTGGCCGTCCCACGATGGGGACCATCGGCTTGGGGCGCAGAATCGTCAGGGGCCGCAGGCGTGACCCCTCGCCGCCCGCCATCACCACTGCCTTCATTGCGCCTCTCCCCTCACGTGTCCGAGCGACGACCCACCGGCGATCTCACCAATGCCCACAAGCGCGGCACT
>JANWHL010000107.1 GCA_025450405.1 Ktedonobacterales bacterium | reverse complement strand
GCGTGGTCCCGTCGCCGTCAGCCGCGAACCGGCGACCACACTGGTCGCATTGGACCGCCCCCGTCTCGTCCATCTGGTGTATTGCCTGACCTCCCTGATGCCGCTGGCGACGCATGGCAACGCATGGTGGGCGAGGGCGCTGTCTCACCCAAAGCTCGGCGCTATGCTAGCATGCCGCCGCCGCGGCGTCAAGCCCGGCCCTACGCGCGCCGCGAATGCGTGCCTCAGGGGTCTTCCGCGCACAGGCGGCGCGGTTTCACCCCTCATCCCGCGTCGCGCTGGAAAATCAGGTATTCACCTGATGGTGCGCAGTCGCCGCGGTGAGTAGACTGTAAGGTGGATGGGCCGCGCGAACCGCCCACGGATTGCGTCGACCCGCTGAGCCCGCGGGCGCCTGATTGCCGTCCTCACCCCGAAGCAAACGGTCCGGCTAGCCAATTGCCTGGCCAATTGCACGCCGCGGGCTTAACTGGTAGAATTGTTACGTTGCGGCGCATGGTGGCTCACCCATCCAGAGACCGCACGCTCCGGCAAGGCCCAATCGGCCGTGCCATGAGCCAGCGGGCGGCTTTTCGTTCACCGGCCCTGGCCCGCACGCGGGCGCGACATGGGCATCCGACGGCACGGCCACGACAGAGGAGGCAGCGTGAGTACGACCAACCGCGGCCTGCTGGACCAGGCTACCCAGTACGTCACGGACAGCCAGGTCTGGCGGTCCATTTTCCGCCACGGCTATCCCGACACGCCCCTGAACCAGTCCCTGGTCATGATGGGCAACGTCTTCCTCCACCTGCATCCGGTCAAGGTCAGCCGCCAGGCGATGCGCGTCACCTACACCTGGTGTCTGGGCGGCATCTCCTTCTTCCTCTTCCTCGTGTTGACCATCACCGGCGTCTTCCTCATGTTCTATTTCGTGCCCGAGCAGCGTGTCGCCTACTCGGACATCCTCCAGATCAAGAGCGCCGTAGCGTTCGGCAACCTGGTGCGCAACATGCACCGCTGGGCCGCCCATCTCATGGTCATCAGCGTGACGCTCCACATGATCCGGGTGTTCTATCACGGCGCCTACAAGCCGCCGCGTGAGTTCAACTGGGTGATCGGGGTGACGCTCTTCCTGACCACGCTGCTCCTCTCCTTCACTGGCTACCTCCTGCCCTGGGACCAGATCGGCTACTGGGCCATTACGGTCGGCTCCAACATGGCCGGTTTCGCGCCGCTCATCCCCACGCAGTCGCACAACATCCTCACGGGCCAGCCGGTTGGCGTCGGCCAGCCAACGCTGATCCGCTTCTATACCCTCCACGTGATCGGCCTGCCGCTGGCAGGCGCCGTGCTGATGGCGGTCCACTTCTGGCGGATTCGCAAGGATGGCGGCGAGGCCGGACCGCCACCCCGTTCGCGTCGCGAACTGGAGGCCGCCCGCGCGCTGGCGGGGGCCAACGGGTCCAATGGATCCAACGGGCATGTGTAGTCCCTTCACGTGTAGTGGCGCTCGTGTAGGGATTCGTTGAACGTCGCACCGGGTGCGGACTGTCTCGATTCACGACCGCTGAAGGAGGAGCGTATGGCAACCACCGAGCCGCGCGCGGTCCCGTCCTCGACACCGACCTCGACACCGATTTCGACACCGTCCTCGACGCAGAAGCGCTACCGCACGCTGGCGGTCGTCAAGCAGGAGGCTGTCACGCGTGTCGAGAAGCAGCTCGAAGACTCCGTCTTCGTCTGGCCGCATCTCCTCGTGCGCGAGTTCATGGCGGCGATGCTCATGACGGTGATGATCACGATCCTCAGCATCGTCGTGGACGCCCCTCTGCGAGGCCACTCGAACCCCAATCTCACGCCGAACCCGGCCAAGGCGCCGTGGTACTTCCTCGGCCTGCAGGAGGAATTGCACTACTTCCCGCCCACCGTGGCGGGGGTGATGCTGCCCGCCCTGGTGCTCGTGGGCATGGCGCTCATCCCCTATCTCGATCGGAATCCCAGCCGCGCCTTCGAGGACCGCAAGCTGTCCATCACCCTGTTTACGATGCTCGGGCTCTTCTTCGCCCTCACCGTGCTCATGGGCAGCTTCTTCCGCGGGTCCGGGTGGCTCTGGGTCTGGCCGTGGCAGAACGTCTATTTCGACCTCTAACGCGAGAGGGGCAGCGGACACCATGAGTATCGGGACGACCCGAACCCCACAAGAGTATGAGGTGCTGACTGGCGGAGGCGCTGAGGCCGCCGAGCTCCAGCGCCGCGGCCTCAGCCGGCGCCAGGTTCTGCGCCGCGCGGTCGGCCTCACGCTATTGGTGGCCAGCGCCGAGGGCACGTACGGCGCGCTCACCATGCTGTATCCGAACCTGAAGGGTCAGTTCGGCTCGCCCATCCAGCTGAGCCCGACCGACAAATACGTCGCGGCCAAGCAGGCGGACTTCGTGCTCGATCAGCGCGGGGTCTTCTACGAGCCCAAGGCGAAGTCCTACATCATGCACCTGGCGGCCGATCCCACCTTCCTGTTGAGCGGCGGCGTGCTCCAGAACTTCCTCGACTCGGAGAACTGGGTCAAGGACAAAGACGGCAGCTACTGGCTGTCGCTCTATCAGGTCTGCGTGCACCTGGGCTGCAAGGTCCCCTTCCGCGACGACTGCAACAGCTTCAAGTGCCCGTGCCACGGCTCGCATTACAACATCGACGGCGAGTACATCGATGGGCCGGCGCCGCGCAGCCTCGACCGCTTCGCGCTGATCTTCCAGGGGGGCAACGTCATTGTGGACACCGGCAAGCTCAACAACCACATTGGGCGCCCCGTTGCCAGCACGCGCGTCCTGCCTCTGCCGTTCGCGGGAACGCCCAAGGAAGGCGTGTGCGCGGCGCAGTGAGGATACGCCGAAGTGGCGGGCACGAGTTCGAGTACACGTTCACGTAGGTGGTGAGGCGAGGAATCGAGAGTATGGGCAGTAACTTCCGCAACCCGGGCCTGATCGCGGTCACGATCGGTGTGGCGCTGGCCGTCCTGTTTACGGCGGCAGGCGTCACCGGCGTTCTCGACACGCGCCTCGGCCTCGGTTTGGCCGCCGTGTGCCTGACGGCCGCCGCGCTCATGTACGTCTTCTACTCGCGGGCCAACGCCGTCACACGCACGGGGTATGGCTCCCTGCTCATGGTCATCGCCGTCGGGCTCATCATCCCGCTGCTCACCGTCAACCAGCAACAGCAGCAGGTTTCCGCCTCGAACCAACTGTATGACCAGCGGCTCCAGGACGGCGCGGCCCTCTTCGGCCAGTATTGCGCCACCTGCCATGGCTTCCTCGGGCAGGGCGCCCAGGGTCCCAAACTCAACAACAACGCGGTCGTCAATAAGCTGACCGACGAGGATCTCACCCGCATCATCTCGGGTGGCATCGCCGGCAACGGCGACCCCACCAAGCTGGCCATGCCGGCCTGGCTCGATACGTACGGCGGCTCACTCACCGAGGAAGACATCTCCTACCTCGTCGCGCTCATCCATTCCTCGAATCCCGATTACATCAAGACCAATGGCCTCGAGAAGGTCAATGGTTTCAACTACGTCTTCGGGACACTCACCAATGCCACGCAGATCGCTGAGTACAAAGACCAAAAGGCCAACCTCGGCAAGCCCACGCGGCCGGACATCGGGCTCTTCAAGGACCTGACGGCGCAGACCAAGGTCACCGTGCCGATTGAGGACACCCCAGCGGCCGACAACGCGATTTACAACTTCTCGCCGCGCTATATCATCATCAAGGCCGGCACCACCGTCACCTGGGTCAACCAGTCCAGTGCCCCGCACACGGTCGTGCCGACGGTGGCGAACCAGTTCACGGCGTCCGGGATTCTGCAGAACGGCAGCACGAGTAACACCTACACCTACACGTTCGCCAAGGCGGGTGATTACCCGTACTATTGCAGCATTCACCCGGCCATGACGGCGTGGATCATCGTCCAGTAAGGAGAAGGGAACCATGCAAGCCGCGACAGTCGCGCCGCTCCGCGAGCACGAGCAGCCGATGTCCTGGGCACGGGCGCTCGTGCTGGCCACGGGCTTCTTCTTCCTGGCCGCCATCCTCATCGCCCAGATTCCCGGCTACTTCTACACCATTTCGACGCTTTCCACGCTGGCGCCGTTCGAGCAGGGCACCCTCAGTTTGGGGCTGCTCGCGGTCGGCTTCGGCCTGATCGCCATGGAGATCGCGTTCCTCTACGACCCCAAGCCGCTATTCCCGCCTGAGCTCTTCGCGCTCGCGGGCGCGGTGATCGCCGCCATCGGCGGGTTGTTCCTGTATCAGGTCTACACCCGCTCCTGGCACGAGCTCCTGCCGGACCTGACCACCAAGAATGGCGTGACGACCACCTGGCCGATCGCCAATCAGTCGTACCTCTTCAACCCCATCTGGTTCCAGGTTGGGAGCATCGATCTCGTCTCGGTCGGCATGATCGGGCTGTTCATTGGGCTTGGCATGCTCACCTATGCGCTGCTCTGCCGTCCGGTCCTGGCGGGCAAGCTCGACGGCCCCGTGCGCGATATCATCGTGCGTGTGTGCCTGGTGGTGGCGTTCGCGATCGCCGCTGTCTACATCACCATCAACACGTTCTCGCCCAAGACGGTCTTCGACCAGCATGCGAAAGACAGCGCCATCGCCAATATCCTGCTGTTCCTCGCCCTCCTCGCCGCCCTGCTGGCGCTGCAGGTGTGGATGCTGCCGATCATGATTCGGCATCGCCAGCAGTTCATGCCCGCGGTCTATTTCCACGGCGTCGTGGGGCTGCTGGGCCAGGTCGGCGCCCCGCTGATCGTCCTCTGGGCGGCGATCTACCCGATCGTCTACGTGATTCGCCAGGTGGACTCCACACAATTCATCGTCCAGTGCAGTGAAAAGACCGTCATCCCCGGCAGCTGCACCTTCACCCAGTACACCGGCTACATCGTCGTCGCCATCGTCGTCGGCCTGACGTTTACGATCATGATGCTGGGCCTGTACTTCTGGAGCACGCGCCGCAACACGGTCATTCTCGCCGGGACGATCGGCATCGTGTTCCTCGGCCTGGCCGCCACCGTGATCCACGTGAACGACCCGCTCCAGCTGCCGGTCGGCCTCTTCCTGGCCACCTGCATCGCCATCCTGGCCTTCGGCTTCACCTGGGCGTCGCAGCGCGAGTTCGCTGAGCTGAGCACCGCGCCACTGGGCTGCACCGGCCAGTGGCTGCTCCTGGGCACGGGCGTCCTGATTTACATGGGGGGCTTCGCTATCTTCTCGATGCCCAGCTTCTTCGAGTCCGAGGCGCTAGGCCTCTACTACCAGCCTGGGGCCGGCCTGCTCCACGACGCATTCTGGGCCATGCTGCTGATGGGCGGCCTCGCCGCGTTCCAGTTCACCATCCTCACGCGCCGCGACCAGCCGATGAGCTACCTGCGCAAGTTCGTGATGTGGACCCTGCTCGTGGCCGTCCTCCTGGAGCTGATCGGCGCCATTCAGGGCTTTCACCATGACCTCCTTGCCGGCGGCTGGGACGTCGCCGAGGGCTCGCATGCCGTCTTCGTCGCGGGCATCTGCTTCGAAGCGGTGGGTCTGGCCGCGGCGCTGGTCGGCGTCGTGCGCGCCAACGCCTGGCGCTGGGGGCTGGTCGTGATCATCTCGGCGCTGATCGGCGCCGCGGTGGCGTACATCGCCTACAATTGGGGTGGCAACACCGCCGAAATCGTCGTCTTCGGGTTCATCATCTGCATGATCGGCGGCTTCGCCTACGCCGCCGCCGGACCCGATTGGCAGCTGCTGGTGGAGCGCCCCGCGCCTCCACGTGGGGCGGATGCTGGACTCGCGGTGGGCGCCCCGCACTAGGAGCAATCGCTAGAGCGATATCGCCAACCACTATGACCTCGCCATGCGTCGAGGGCCCGCGGCGACTGCCGCGGGCCCTCGCGTCATTCCCCCGTGCGCAGCCGCTCCCGCGCGTCCGCCAGTGGCGACGCGCGCCTCCACCCTGCTATACTCGGGCCATCGGGCACTCGATCCGTCCCACGGGCTCCCCGCGCCGGACGGCTGGTGCGCCGGATGGGAGGGGGCCGCTCAGGTGATGCTCCTTCGGGATCGTCTACGGAGTTGGACCGCGTAGGTGTCTGGCATCCCGCCACGCTTTCTGGCGCCGGGCTTTGGGCGCCCGGTCACCTCCAGATCACGCGCCGCGCCAGGATCGCGCGGCGCGGGAGGGCAACCATGTCATCCGCCACCGACGATGCGATCATCGCCCCACTGCCGCCGGCCTACCCTGGTGTCCCGGCCTCCACTGGCAGCCTGCCCAGCGAGGACGAGATCCCAGCCCCCAGCCCCGCCCTGCGCCTGGACACCGAGGCCGCTCGCCGTGGGTCGCCGTTACGCATCCTCTTCGTGGCCGCCGAAGGCGTGCCATTCGTCAAGGTTGGCGGCCTCGCCGATGTGATCGGCTCCCTCCCTAAAGCCCTGCGCCGCCTTGGCCATGACGTGCGCGTCGTCCTGCCCTTCTATGGCAGCATCGACCCAGCGCGCTGGGGCCTGCGCCCGCTGCGCGACCACCTCTCCGTGCCCATCGAGAACGACCACGAGCGCGTCGGCGTCCGCGTGGGCGACCTCGCCACGGCGGGGGACCTGGGCGCGGCCGGCGCACACCTCACTGATGCCGATGGTGGCGACTCCGACGGCCCAGACGCGGAAAGCGCCCCCCTCGGCATGGGCGATTCAGCCGCCATCCCCGTCTATTTCATCGACGCCCCGCGTTACTTCCACCGCGAAAATGTCTACGGCTATCCTGACGACGGCGAACGCTTCATACTCTTCAGCCGCGCCGCCCTCGAGCTCGTTCGGCTGCTCGGGTGGGCACCTGATATCATTCACTGTCACGATTGGCACACCGCCATCATTCCCAACTGGCTCGCCAGTGTCTATCGCGACGATCCGCTGCTGCGCGAGACCGCGAGCGCCTTCACCATCCACAACCTCGCCTTCCAGGGCATCTTTGGTTATCGCATCCTCGAAGTTGCCGGGGTCGCGGAGCAAGGCTTTCTCTATCCGGCTGTTCCCGAGCTCGCCAATGTGGTGGACCTCATGGGCCGGGGCATTCTCTTCGCCGATGTCGTCAGCACGGTGAGCCCACGCTACGCACGGGAGATCCTGACCCCCCAGTATGGCGAGCGTCTGGATCCCCTCTTGCGCGAGCGTCGCGACCGGCTCTTCGGCATCCTGAACGGCATCGATGTCGAGGAGTCCGACCCCGCCACCGACGCCCACATCGCCGCGCACTACGATGCCTTCTCCCTCGAGCGCCGCCCCGACAACAAGCGCGCCCTTCAGGAGCAGCTGCACCTGCGCGTGGATCCCGCCGCGCCGCTCATTGGCATGGTCTCGCGCCTCAGCGACCAGAAGGGCTTTGACCTGCTCGACCAGGTGATCATTCCGCTGATCGAGCAGGGCGTCCAGCTGGCCGTCACCGGCGTGGGCGACCAGCACTATCACCAGATGTTCCAGCGCCTCGCCGCGCGCTATCCGCAGCAGGTCGCCATCCACCTGACCTTCAGCACGGAGGTCAGTCAGCGTGTCTACGCCGGGGCCGACATGTTCCTCATGCCCTCGCGCTTCGAGCCGTGCGGCATCAGTCAGATGCTCGCGATGCGCTATGGCAGCATCCCCATCGTCCATCGCACCGGGGGCCTGGCGGATACCGTCCAGGAGATGGATCCCGCCGCTGGCACGGGCAACGGGTTCAGCTTTGAACGCTACGATCCCTTCCACCTCTTCGCGGCGGTCATGCGCGCCATCGAAGCCTATCGCTTCCCTGAAGCCTGGAAGAACCTCATGGTCCGCGCCATGCTGGCCGATTATTCGTGGGACGCGTCGGCCGAGCAGTACGTCGCCCTCTATCGCCGCGCCGGGGAGCTGCGCCAGATTGGCCGCGGGCGCGAGACGGCCACCGCCAGCCCGGTGGGAGAATAGCGCCCCCTGGTGCCCCCTTCCCATCGCAATGGGAAGGGGGCTGGGGGGTAGGATCCTGTCCTACACGCGCTGGAGCTTGTCGGGATTGGCGATCACGCGCACGGCGCGGATCCGCTGGCCGTCCAGCTCCACGGACACCACCGAGACGGACTGGCCACCCGCGCGGATGACCAGCGCCGGCTGGCCATTGATTTCCACGACCGCGCTCGTGTAGCCCTCCGGCAGGAAGCGCATCGTCCCCACGCTCATGCGCGCCACGGCGGCGCGCCCAACCAGCAACCGGGTCGCCGCTCCGCGTACCTTGCCACCGCCATCGGTGGTGAGCGTGGCATCCTCGGCGAGCATCGCCATCAGCGTGACCATATCGCCGCCCTGCACCGCGTGGAGGAAGCTGGTGAGCAGCTCGCGCTGGTTCTCCGGCGCGGGCGTGACGCGCGGCCGGTGTTCGGCGAGATGCCGCTTCGCGCGGCTGAACGCCTGGCGGCACGCCGCCTCGCTCTTGCCAAGAATCTCGGCGATCTCCGCGTACTCATAGTCAAAGACGTCGCGGAGCAAGAAGACCGCCCGCTCGATCGGCCCGAGTTCCTCCAGGAGCACGAGGAACGCCAGCGCGAGCGACTCATACAGCTCCATGCGTTCCTCCGGGTTCGCCGATTCACTGCTCGCCGGTACGGCCAGGTGGTCAGTGCTGATCGGCTCTGGCAGCCACGGGCCAGGGTAGCGCTCGCGCTTCCTTCGCGCCGACTGGAGCTGGTTCACACAGAGGCGTGTGAGGATCGTCGTCAGATACGCTTTGAGCGAGACGATACTCTCGCGCACATCCGCTGGGGTCGCCTGGAAGCGCAGATACGTATCCTGGACCATGTCTTCGGCGTCCATCGCGCTGCCGAGCATGCGGTAGGCGATGGCGAAGAGGTAGGTGCGGTAGTCTTCAAAGGTCTCCGTGCGCGTGGTCTCCGCCATGGTCCACCTCAAGCTCGGTGCTGTCGTCATGCGGCACCTCGCTCCGCCAGCGCGGCGCGCCGCAGGTGGACGAAGCGCCTGATCCCCAGCAGTGGAACGGCCACCCGCGCAACGCCGTGAAACGCTGGTCGCGCCGACGCCCACTCCTCCAGCCGCGGCTCCACGACCCGGTAGTCCGCGCCGTTCCAGCGGATCATCCCCTCCGCCGCCGCCCGCACATTGCGATACCAATCCGTTCGTTCCCCGAAGGGCAGCGGGATCACAAAGCCATCGGCGGTCGGACGCACTACCACGGGTGTGGCATAAACACGGCCAGACCGGCGGCCGCGATGGCTCACGACGGCGAATCCCGGCGCGACGCGTTGGCCGGCGAGCCGCGCCATCAGCGGATTGAGCAGACGCCCGCCAATGCCAAACACGAGCACGGTCCCGCGTCGAGCCTGTGTGGCGGCGCCCCGCTCGCGTCGGCGCCGCGCGGCGGCATAGCGACCCTTGCCGAGCCAGGTATAGAAGCCGGGCCGTGACCTCTCGATGCCTGGCAGGCTCGCCAGGTAACGCGTGCCATACTCGCGAAACCACCACGCCAGGCGCCCCGTAAAATAGGGGCGGTGGGGCTTGTCGCGAGGATAGCTGTTGAAGCCGATGGCGTCCGCCCGGCCGAGCGCGATCCCCTGGCCCACGTAGGCGAGGCTGAGCGGCTTCGGCGGCCGTCCCCGCAGCACGTCGGCCAGAGCATCCGCGCCATGGGCTCCCAGAATCTGTGCCGTGAAGGCGCTCATGCGCACGGGCACCCCCGGTTCCTCGCGCGGTGCGGCGGCATCGCCAACCGCGTAGATCTCGGGGTGATCGAGCACGCGCATGTAGGGATCGATCACCAGCTGGTCGCGCGCGTTCACGGGAAGGCCCGCCTCTCGCGCCAGCGTGGGCGCGACGAAGCCGCCCGTCCAGATGACGAGGTCGGCGGGGATCACCGAGCCGGCCGCGGTGACCACACCATCCGCCCGCACCGCGGTGATGAGGGTCTCGTCGTCGATGGTCACGCCCGAACGGGTGAGCGAGCGGCGCACGTAGGCGGCGACGCCCTTGCCCCACGCCTGGCCGAGCGTGCCATCCGTCACCAGGCGCACGTGCAGGCACGGATAGGCCGTGGCGAACTCGGCCGCCGTCTCGATGCCGGTGGCGCCGCCGCCAGCGACGAGCACGCGCCCGTGGCGCGTCGCGAGCTCGGGCAAGCGCTCGCGCAGCGCCGCCGCGGAAAGCGGGCCGCGCGGGACGAGCGTGTAGGCATGCTCCGCGACGCCCGGCACGCGCTGGCGGTCGGTCAGGCTGCCCAGCGCGTACACGAGATAGTCGTACGCGAGCACGCGCGTCTGGCCGTCTTCGCGGATGTGGACCGTGCGCGCTTCGGGATCGAGGCGGGCGACACGGCCCAGCTCGAAGCGCACGCTCGTGCCGCGCAGGGTCTCCGCGATGGGGCGCGGAGGAATCGTCTGGTTCGTGGCGAACTGGTGCAAGCGCAGGCGCTCGGTGAACGTGGCGGACTCATTCACGAGCGTGATCTGGGCGTCCTGGGGAGCGATCTGGCCCGCCAGGCGGGTGGTGAACAGCAGGCCGGCATATCCGGCTCCAAGTACGACAATACGTGGCTGGGCTGGGGTCATGTCCAACGTCCTTCATGGTGATTTCCGCGAACCCTGTTGCCGCGGACAGAAGGAAGACAAGACACCCACATCATCTGTGACATCGTGGCGGATCGGGGAATGTCCGGGTGCGGGCGCGGCGCGGTTGTGAGCATCCCACGGCCGAGGGCATCCGGGGCCCGAGACCTCCACGTGTTGGACGCTCACGCGGTCACTATTCGGCAGCGCCCACGCGATGTATGATACACTGCGGGCGCGTTACATCCCGTACGCACCGCCCGAGGATGCTTGCGCGTAAGGCTCTCGCTCCTTCGCCTTGATGATCCCCTGTACGACGTGTGCCATCGAGATACGCGGCATTGTCGGCCGGCAGCCCTCGCCGGCCTGTTCCCAAGGAGCCAGTGTGGCCAAGCGCATCTATGTAGGGAATCTGCCCTACAACATCGACAACCAGCAGCTCGCCAGCATGTTCGGCGAGTACGGCGATGTGGTTGAGGCCAGTGTGATCACCGACCGGGATACCGGTCAGAGCAAGGGCTTTGGATTCGTCCAGATGGCCCAGGACGACCAGGCGGACGCCGCCATCGCGCAGTTGAACGGGACCCAGTTGGGCAACCGGACGCTCCGCGTCAGCGAGGCGCAGCCGCGCCCCGAGCGCTCGGGCGGCGGCGGCGGCTACTCGCGTGGTGGCGGATATGGCGGCGGCGGTGGCGGATATGGCGGCGGCGGTGGCGGATATGGTGGCGGCTCGCGCCGGCGTGACGACCATTCGTGGGGCGGCGACTCAGGCTACGAAGCTGGTCCCCGCGGTGGTCGTGGCGGGAACGATTCCTGGTAGGAATCCTGGCGGCGCGCGCGCCGCAATAGCCGAGCGGTCATCAGCGCGTCCGCGCGGGCGGGCGGCCGGCGATTCGTTCGCGAATCGGGCCGACGCTCGCCCGCGCTTGACCACGGCGCACGCGCCCGACGGGGGAGACGGCGAATTTCGTCGCCTTCGCGGTCGGGCTATTGGTGTGCCCGTTTCCCCTCCGTGCGCTCCCAGCATGGCGGCGCCTCGCCATGCTGGGTCTCCGCATGCCCAATCCCAACCGGGCCCGCGCCGCGCAGGCTCGTGGTGTGACCAGTTGGGCCGCGCCAGGCGTCTAAGGTACGGGAGAGCCCACCCAGTCGCGAGCTCAGTCCTGAGGTCAGTCGAGTGCCCGGTCGTTGCCCGAGATAGAGCATGAGCATCTTGCCCCCCGCTTCGTTGGATCCGCCCGCGGGCGTTGTCGCCGTGCCACGCCGCCGGGTGCCGCGCGCGCTCCACGTGGGGCACTTTACACACGCGGGACGCGGGGCACACGTCTGGCGCGCGCCGCGCGCGCTGGCGGTGCCGGTGGTCAGCGCGGCGCTGCTGCTCTCGCTGTGCGCGATCGCGTTCACCTGGGGCTGGGCCGCGACGCCGACGACCGCGGGCCTGGATGCCTGGGTCCACGCACAGGATGCCCGTCACAGCGCCTCATATACCCCACTTGGACACATCTCACCGTTGGTGGCCGACGCCCTTCTCGCGGCCGAGGATGAGCGCTTCTATGGCCACCATGGCATCGACAGCCTCGGCCTGATGCGCGCCGCGTGGGACGACCTGCGCTCCGGCCACTTCACTGAGGGCGGCAGCACGTTGACGGCGCAGCTCGCCAAGAACGCCTATCTCAACGGCTACGACCATACGATTCCGCTCAAGCTCGAAGATCTCGTGCTGGCGCTCAAGGTCGAGGCGCGCTATCCCAAGGCGCGCATCCTCGAGATGTATCTCAATCTGGTGTACTTTGGGGAAGGCGGCTACGGCATCGGGCAGGCCTCCGAGCGCTACTTTGGCACCACGCCCGACCATCTGGACCTGGCGGAATCGGCACTCCTGGCCGGGCTAGTCCGCGCTCCCGGCATGTACGATCCCTGGTGCCATCCTGACCTGGCGAAGCTGCGGCAGGGCGAGGTGCTGACGCTGATGGTCGCGGATGGTTTCACCACACCAGCTCAGGCTCGCGCCGCCGCCGATGAATCATTCCCCTTCTGGGCGCCCGGCGCTTCTCGTCCTGGGGACACCTACTGCGCCTCCTAACGTTTACTTCCCGCTGATATTTTCCTCCTGACGTTTCGCTGGCGCGCGCGGCGGCGGGCCAGGCGCATGATGGGGGGCGCCGGAGGGATAGCATCACGGCGGCGGCGAGCCAGCCGCGCCATCGGGCGCGAGGTCGTGGCCGCTGGCGGACGATGGACGCCTCCTGACCGGTATCCTGACCGCGCCAGAGAACGATCACTATGCCTGGCTCGTTACAGTCAGTGGGGTCTGGAAAGGGGGCGGTAGATGCCCGGCACGCTCGCGCGCGTCTTGCTCTTCCTCAGCTCCTACGCGCCCCTGGCCATCATCTTCGCCATCCTCTACTTCGGGCGGCAATCGCTGGTCGCCATCATTGGTCTGGTCGCGGCGGCCGTGGGGCTGGCGGGCCTGGCGCTCTTCTTCGCGCTGGCGCGGCGCCTGACGCCCATTCCCGCGAAGATCATTGACCTCCGGCGGCGCGACGATGCCGCCGCCAGCTACATCCTGGGCTATCTCATGCCCTTCCTGGCGGTCGCGTTCAACGACTGGCGCCAGGTCGTCGCCATGGCCACCTTCTTCGCGCTGCTGGCGTATGTCTACGTCAGCTCCAACATGGTCTATATCAACCCGGTCCTCAGCCTGGTCGGCTATCATCTGTATGAAGCCACCATGGAGGACGGCGCCACCTACAATCTCATCGCCCGCGGCCGCCTCCGCCGCGGTGACACCCCGCGCCTCATCCAGCTGGGCGAGGACATTCTTCTGGACCGCCGCCCATGACCAAGCCAAGGATGACGACCGCCACCCCCCAACGGGCCGATCCCGGTCTGACCGCCCAAAGTGCCCCAATGGTTCCACCCACACCGGGGGCCACGCCGGGCACCGCGAATGCCGTGAACGCCACCGCCGATGCCGCCGCCGCCCTGGCCCGCGTCGTCGCGCTCGACCTTGCACACTGCGATGTGGCCGTGTGCCTCGCCTCCTGGCCCAAGGACGCGCCGCTCCCCGCCTATCAGCGCCTTCAGATTACCGGCGACCTCACGACGATGTTTCGGGAGGTCGCGGACCGCCTGCTCACTGGCTGGCGGCGCGACGCCGCCGCCGGCGACCTCCTCGCCCGCCCCTACGATCCCGGCGCGCGGCCCGATGCCGACGAGATCGAGCACCTCGACCTCGCCAGCGATCCGACGCTCCAGGGCCAGATCGCCGCGCTGGCGCCGCTGGTCGGCGTACCGCTCTTCGAGGCGGATGCCCGCTTCGTCGGCGGCCTCCGCTTCTACGTCATCGCCGCCATCCCCGCGATCGGCGACCCGCTCTACTGCTTTCGCACGTACACGCCGCGCAAAGAGTTGAGCCGCTCACGCGGCCTCTTCGCCGCGCTCTTCCACGACGGTCAGTACGATACGATCCGCGAGCCGCTGCTGCTCTTCGATCAGCAGATCGACTGCGTGGCCCGCGGCGCCGACCTGCTGATCGCGAACACGGCGAGCTTCCAGACGATGTTCCGCTTCTTCGAACGCCTCCAGCGCGCCGCCCGCGCCACGCTGGAGGCCGTGCGCGCCCGCGTGCCCATCCAGAACTTCGATGCCTTCGCCCGCGATTGCGAGGGCAATCCCATCAAGTTGGCCAAGCTGCGGAACATCGCCAACAAGCCGTACCTGGCCCATCTCACCATCGCCGACATCAAGCGCGTCGCGGACGACTATCATCTGCCGCTCCGGGTCGCGCGCGACCCCGACGGACGTGAGGCCGTCCTCTATGACCCCGCCGATAAGTGGACTTTGCTCAAGCTGCTGGACGACGATTATCTCTGGTCCAGCCTGACACGGCTTGGCTACGAAGTCACGGGTAAGCGCGAACTGCCATAGCACCTGGCGTGCTCTCCGCGCTCGTCGTGGTGGTCGCCGCGGTGGTCAGCGCGAGTACTCTTGCGCTTGGTGGGGACGGGGCTGGGGTTTGCCCTCACCCCGCCAGCGTCGCTACGGTGACTCCGTCGCCGCCCTCGGGCGGCGTGGCCGACGCGAAAGTCTTCACCAAGGGGTGATGTGACAGCTCCTGGCGCACCGCCTGGCGCAGCGCTCCCGTCCCCTTGCCGTGCAGGATGCGCACAAACGGCATCCCCGCCATGTAGGCGTCGTTGAGGTAGCGGTCCACCTCCGGGATCACGTCCTCCACGCGCCAGCCGCGGAGATCGAGCTGCACATCCGGTGTCGGGCGATCGGCCAGCGGTGGCAGCGAGATCGCCGGCGCCTCCGGCGCGCGCGCCTGCCTCCGGCTCAGCCGCTCCAGGTCGTCCACCGCCACGCGCATCTTCAACGCGCCCAGTTGGACCTCGGCCTCGCCCCGATCCGAGAGGCTCACCAACTCGCCGCGCTGGTTCACGGTCCGGATGCGTACCGTGTCGCCCACCGTCAGCGGCCCCGCCAGTGGCTCGTCCGCCTCCGGCCGGGCTCGCCGCTCGCGCCGCTTGGGCAGTGGCACTGGCGCCGCGTGCTCTTCCAGGGCGCGCGCGCGCGCCCGCAGCGCGTCCAGGTCCTCCTTCGGGCGTTCGGTGCGGTTCATGCCCACACGGATGCGCGCCAACTCGGCCTGGAGCGTCTCCAGCTCGCGCCGTGCCTGGGTCCGCGCCTCGTTCAAGATGTCCGCCCGTTCCTCATCGAGCCGCGCGCGCTCGTGTTCCAGCTCGCGTCGCTGATATTCCGCCTCCGCGCGTTCCATGCTCAGGTGATAGCGCTCGTCCGCCGCCGCCTGCCGGTCGTCGCGCAGCCCCTCCAGCAGGCTCTCCATCTCCACGCCCGCGCTGCCCAGGAACTCGCGCGCCCGCGTGATGATCCCCTCTGGCAGCCCCAGGCGCGCCGCGATTGCCAGCGCGTTGCTCCGCCCGGGCACGCCGATGCTCAGCCGGTAGGTAGGCGAGAGCGTCTCCACATTGAACTCCACCGACGCGTTGGCCACCTCTGGCCGCTCGTGCGCGAAGGCCTTCAGCTCGGAATAGTGGGTCGTGGCCACCGTCGCCACTCGGCGGTCCAGCAGGTCGGTCAGAATCGCCCGCGCCAGCGCCGAGCCCTCGCTTGGGTCGGTCCCCGCGCCCAACTCATCCAGCAGGACCAGCGAGCCCGTTCGCGCCTGCCGGAGGATGTCGATGATCCGGCTCAGGTGCGATGAGAACGTGCTGAGGCTCTGCTCGATGCTCTGCTCGTCCCCGATATCGGCGTAGACCGCGTCGTAGACCGGCATCACAGAGCCGTCGGCGGCGGGAATGTGCAGGCCAGCCTGGGCCATTAGCGCGAGCAGGCCCACGGTCTTCAGCGCCACCGTTTTGCCGCCGGTGTTCGGTCCGGTGATCACCACCATGCTGAACGCGTCGCCCAGGTGAAAATCGATCGGCACCACGCGGCCAGACAGCAGCGGATGGCGCGCCTGGATCAGCCGGAGCCTTCCATCCGTGGTGATCTGGGGCTCGCTGGCCCGCGTCTCGGCGGCGTAGTGCGCCTTGGCTAGCTGGAGATCGATCTCCGCCAGCAGCTCGACCGCCAGCGTCACATGGGGCGCGTCCTCCGCCACCAGCGCCGAAAGCTCCTGGAGGATGCGCTCGATCTCCTCGCGCTCATCCAATTGGAGCTGGCGCAGCTTGTTGTTCATCTCCACGATCACCAGCGGCTCCACGAAGATCGTGGCGCCGCTCCCTGATTGGTCGTGGACGATGCCGCGCACCTGGCTCCGGGCCTCCGCGCGCACCGGGAGCACGTAGCGATCCGACCGCATGGTGATGATCGGCTCCTGCAACGCCGTACGGAACTCGCTCACCAGCGTTTGCAACCGTTCTTGCAGTCGTTGCTGGGCCGCGCGGATGTCGGCGCGCAGCTTGCGCAGGGTGGCCGAGGCCGAATCGAGCACGGCGCCGTCATCGCTGATGCTCTCCTCGATGCGTCCCTCCAGGCGCGGCCGCATCGGCAGGTCGACCGCCAGTTCCTTGAGCAGCGGATAGTTGCCCTCCGCGCGCTGAATCAGACGGCCGACGTAGCCCGAGGATTTCATGGTGCCATGGACTTCGCGCAGCTCGGTGGGCGAGAGCGTCGTCCCGCGCAGCGCCGCCGCCGCATGGGGCCGCACATCCCGCGCGCCGCGTACCCCGGCGTCGGGCCGCACATCCAGCAGGCGTCGCGCCTCGGTTGTCAGGGCCAGACGCCGGCGCACGTCGTCGGGCCGGTCGGCGGGCAACAGGGCGAGCGCCAGCTCTTTGCTGGCGGAGAACGCCGCTTCACGGGCCAATCGCTGAAGGATTTTGGGATATTCGAGGGTCGTGAGACTCTTCTCGTGCATGGAAACGCTTCAATTCCTTGGAGACGCGTACCGGCGCGCCCGTATACCGATGGGCAAATAAAGCAGTGTGGGGTTCCCGGCGCCGCGCCCTTACATTCTATCCTATGCCCGCGCCGCCGGCAAGCCGCTTGGCGGCAAGCCGCTTGGCGGTATGCCGCTTGGCGGTATGCCGCTTGGCGGTATGCCGCTTGGCGGTATGCCGCTTGGCGCCGGTGAGTGGCATCGTTAGGGCCGGAGCCCGCGCAGCCACGCCATCAAGTGGCTGAGGCTCGCGCGAATGTCCACATGGGCGACGGACAGAATGGCGTGATTCGCCTGGGCCGAGGCTTCGGCCGCCATGATGCTGACCGCGCATAGCGCCACCGCCAGCACTACCGCCGCCAGCAAGAAGCGGTCGAGCGCCTGGACGACGTCGTGCGCGGCGGGCCGCGTGGCCTGGCCGCCCAGGGCCCCCCGGGCGGCGCCCAACGGTGGGAGACGCGCACCATCGAACCGTCCGCGAGGCGGCGCGCGCATGGGCATCTCGTAGGGATGCGAGCTGACGCGCTCCCGCGCCGTGCCATCCAGCGGGGCCACGTGACTGGGCGCGTAGGCACGCCAGGAAGGTCCCGCGGTGGAGTCATGCTCCTGGTCGCCCACGTCCAGAGGCAGCGTGCCGGGCACAGCCGTCTCGTCCTGATGCGTGGTCAGATTGGCCGCCGAGGGCATGGCCGCCGCCCAGGATGTCGCGTGGGGCGCCGAGGGTGTCCGCGGCCGATCGTATTCCCAGTACACGGGCGCGTCCGGGTTGGCGGCATCCGCTGGGGGCGTGGTCTGGTCTCGCGTTGGCGTGCCCGCCCCGGGATCGCTCGGTGGCAGGCGGCTGGCCGCGTTCTCGCCAGGCAAGGGGACATGTTCGACGATGCGCCAGGACGCGGTGTCACCCTGAGGGTGCCCGGAATCTCTGGTTCCAGCATCGTTCATGTCGTCCATGTGGATACCTCGCCACCATGCGAGCGATGGCTCATCGCGCCCAGCGCGCCACGCGGGCACGTCGTGCCCGGTGTCCACGCGCGCGACGCTGGTGGCGGACCGTCGCTGGCGGACATCCGGTGACCGGGTGCGCATCATCACTCTACGCGGCAACTCACCTCTGGACCGGCCCCATTGTAAGTGCGGAGGGACCCACCTGGCAAGGCTTCGCATATATATGGCTATGCGCGTGGCTATGCGCGCGGAGCGGCCCGCTAGGGCCGAACCGGTTGCGCGGCGGTCGGATCCGCGCTGGCGGCCTTCTCCCCAATGACCACGAGCACCTGCCACGAGCGCGCGTGGTCCACCTCTTCAATCCGGCGCAGCCGGGCCATTTCCAGTGGGATCGCGCTGCGCCGGGTCCGCGGCAACTCCGTCCACACCGCTTCCCGCGGTCGCTCCACCGTCGTGGCCGCCGCTGGCACGGCACGCTCCGGCATCGCGGCCGAGTCATGGCGCGCCAGCGCGCGACGAAGCGGTTGGCCATAGACGACGGCCTGGAGGGCCACAAGCGGCATCAGTAGCAGATGAGCCGGCAGCAGGGTTGCTCCTTCCACCACGACCAGTCGCCCCCCCGGCCGGAGCACGCGCGCGATCTCGCGCACCGCGGCTGGATCATAGATGTAGGGTGTGGGGAACGTGCTCACCACCGTATCAAACGCGGCGGCATCGAAGGGCAGGCGCTGGACGACGCCCTCCTCCACCGCCACGTCACGCCCGGCGAGCCCCTGACGGCGCAGCTCGCTCCGCGCGGCGGCGACCATCCGCGGCGACGCGTCCACCGCGCGGCAGTGATAGCCTGCCCGCACCATGTCGGCCAGCAGGGAGCCAATGCCGCAGCCCACCTCGAGCACGTCGTGGCCCACCAGCCGCGGCAATGCGCGGCGCTGCCACACCCGCCACCGGCCCGCGAACGCCACTGTGCTCACCAGCCAGTACAAGGTGCGGCTCTGGTAGAGCACGCCAAACGCCGTTTGCAGAATCGAATCCCGCGCTGGCGTCCGTGCCACCGCTACACCACCTCTCCAGCCGGCCCCCATGGCCGGCGACCATCGCGCGACACAGGCTGATGGTGTATGACGACCATGCCGCGCGCTAACAGGAACGCGGGCGGCGGGAACTTCCCGCCGCCCGCGTTGAGTCACGCCGGTGACGTCCGGAGGACGCACCCGTTAGCGCGTCAGGGCCGCCGCCTCTTCGCGGGTCAGCACCTCGTCCACGATGCCGTAATCGACCGCCTTTTCCGCCGTCATGTAGAAGTTGCGGTCCGAGTCCTGCTTGATGCGCTCCATCGGCTGGCCGGTGTGCTTCACGAGGATGTCGTACAGCGCCGTCCGAATGCGAATGATCTCGCGCGCCGTGATCTCGATGTCGGTGGCCTGGCCCTCGGCCCCGCCCAGCGGCTGGTGGATCAGCACCGTCGAGTGCGGCAGCGCGTACCGCTTGCCTTTGGCGCCCGCCGCCAGGATCACCGCGCCCATGCTCATCGCCATGCCCATGCAGACGGTGCACACGTCGGGCTTCAGATATTGCATCGTGTCGTAAATCGCCAGACCCGCGTACACGCTGCCGCCCGGGCTATTGATGTACATCCAGACGTCCTTGGTCGCGTCCTCGCTCTGCAGGAAGAGCAGTTGGGCCACCACCAGGTTCGCCACATGGTCGTCAATCGGGGTGCCGATAAAGATGATGCGCTCCTTAAGGAGGCGCGAGTACAGGTCATAGGCGCGCTCGCCGCGTGGAGTCTGCTCGATAACACTGGGGACAAGCAGATCCCGCGGTGGCGTGACCAGGTCGCGGGAACCCAGATCGCCGGGGCCGGCGATGGGGCCAGTACCCGCCTGCCAGGTCAGTGCGGCGGGATCGAAACGCGCGGTCATTCGGTGCTCCTTGCGTGGGCGACCGCCCCGCGCAAGGGGCGGCCGCCACCAACCACATCGAACCAAACGGACAGAACCGACTGAATCGAAACGCTCGGCGGGGAGACGCGCGCCCGTGCGCTTGCCCGCCAAAGCGGTTCCTCACAGCGCTACGAGAGCATGATATCACATTGGCGCGTGAACTCGGGCGCCCCGCTAGTCGCCAGGTTCCTCGCCGCTTGCTGGCATATTGTCCGCGGGCCCGTCGCTTGTGGACGCGCCGCTTGTGGACACGCCCCGCGCGCCGGCCGCCTCGTCCCGCAGCGCCCGCATGTCGCCGACGATCGAATCCGAGATGTCTCCAGACTCGCTCCCGGCCTCGATGCCCGCCCGACGCGCGCGATAGTCGTCCAGTGGGGTCGGCGCCTCTGTGTGGTTGTGTTCGGGCGCCCCCTCGCCCGTGCCCAGCTCGCCGAGGTCGCGCGAGACCGCCTTGAGGAAGCGCCCCATGCGGCTCCAGCGCGGTGGGAACGCCTGCGCCCAGAAGCGCTCTTTGCCGGCCGCCCCGAACGCCACCAACTCATACTGGTGACCGGCGAAATGATAGCGCACGCGCGTCATCGGTAACCGCACCAACGCTAGCCGGCGTCCGATCACGTGGCGGTCGCCACCCGTCCGGGCACCCTCGCCCTCATGTCCCGTGCGCTCACGCGCCGCGCCCTCACGCGCCGCGCCCTCACGCGCCGCGCCCTCGTCTCGAACCGCCGAGTCGTCGTGCTCCACCGTGGACGCGTACGCGACCGCCGCCTTCCAGACGCCCTCGGGCACATCGGGGGGAGCCTCGGGAAGGGCCCGCGCGTCTTCCACCGCGCCATCCCAGTGGCGCTGCCCGGTCCCGCGCGACAACACATCCTGGGGCACCCAGTCCGCCGCGGTCCCTTCGGCCGGCAGTGTGCGCCAACTGATGTGGGTGTCGAATCGCCGCACCACCTCACGCGTCCCCACGACCTTGCCCGTGCCCTTGCAGGCCGCGCACTCCTCGTGCCCGCTTCCCTGGCAGACCGCGCACACCCGCTTGCCATTCCCGCAGGCGCACGCGACCGTGCCATCCAGACATTCCGGGCAGGGGATCGTCTCGCCGGAGGCAGGCGCCACGGGGACCCAATCACGCGAGGGCGGCAGCGGCACACCATAATCCTGGCGCAGCCGCTCCGCGAAGTCCGCGACACGCTCGCTCGCCTCCTGGGCCAACCGCTCGGCGTGCACCTGGAGATAGGGTGTGCCTGAGCGCGCTCGCCGCTCAGCCCGCGGATCGGCGATCTGGCCGCGACCGCGGCAGCGCGGGCAGGTAAGCTTTGCCCGACCGCGGCAACGCGGGCAGACCACGAATCCGCGGCCCTCACACTGCTGGCAGCTCCGATGTCCCGTCCCGTTGCAGGTCAGGCAGGCGCGCACCGCGTCCGTGCCGGCCAGGCGCTCGCGCCGCTCACCCGATTCGATCTCCGGCGTCGCCGGGAAGTCGTAATCCCACACCGGCAGCGTCGGCCGAGTTGGCGCATCGCCCTGCTGGCCGCCACGATAGGCTATCGCGCGCTCTTCGATTGCGCGCGTCTCGCCGCGCTCGCGCACTTCGGCGCGCCAGATCGCCGCCTGCTCCGACGTCAAAGGCGACATGCCAGCGGGCAGGTCTGGATCGACCAAGAAGTCAATAGACACCCAGCGCCGTGCCAGGGCGCGCGCAAGCTCCCGATCCTCGGGTTTCAGCGTCTCATCCGCCACGGGTACGGCGGCGCTTGCCTCCCAGTGCTGGCCGGCTCGCTCCACCACGCGCCGGACACGGCCGCCGAGGTCGCCCCAACTGCGCCGGATCTGTTCCAGCGCCTCGCGGGCCTGGCGTTCCAATTCATCCGCGGTCGCGTCGCGTCCAGCCAGATCGTGGCGACCGTTCTGCCACTCCTCGCCCATGATCTCCCCTGTCCTCCGTCCCATGATGGTCCGAGATAGCTCTTCGTGGTCCGTGATGGTCGTTGGCGCCCCGCCTGTGGAGATTCCAAGGAGTGTCCGAGGGATCCCAGCGCGGCGGATTGCGGGGCCTATGCGCCCGTGCGGAAAGCAAGACAACGGAGGCACCGGAACCAGAATTACCCACCCGCTCGCCATGTCGTACGTGCGGGCGCTTCGCCCGGCGGCGGGAGACGCAAGTCGCCTCCATCCCAGCCCGGACGGTTCGTCTGTCACCTGCATGTACGGGTCGGGGATTGGCGTGGTTGCGCGTGCATGGACTGGTACGGCTCTTTCTGCTTTCGCGTTGTTCCCCCGCTTTCTCCCCTCCGGCCCGCCCCCTGGATATTCGCGCCTGAGGCGTGGCACACTGGTTAGCGAAGTCTGCCTCGACTCATCCGGCGGCCGGTGATACTGCCGGAGACTGGCAACGTCCGGGGCGACGGCAAGTGGGAGGAACTCTTATGACCTCGCAGCCAGAACGCGACGCATTCCTGCGCGGATGGCGCACCGCCATGGAGGAGGTTCTGTCCGTGCTGGAGATCGAAGCCCGCGAATGGGCGCAGGAAGAAGAAGAAGCCGCCAGTTCCGGAGGCTACAAACTCCCCGGCAGCTTCGCACTGGAGGAAGTGCGCGGGAGCTTCCGCGGGCGCCGCGACCTCCTCGCCTGGATCACCCAGAGCGGCCCAGCCGCCGCGCACAGCAACGACCCGCAGCTCGGTCCCGCGCTCGATGCGCTCATCGAGGACCACGCCACCGATCGCGAACGCCAGCTCCTTGGCCTGGCGCCCCTGGGCGAGTCGGGTTCATCGGGCGACACGCCGCCACAGCCCGGCGGCATCACCGGCGGACTTGGCGGCGGCCCGAGCGGCGGCCCGGGCGGCGCATAGGAGGTGGTCCCATGGAACGCGTCACCACCGAGACTGACATCCGGCGGCCGATCCAGGCGGTGTTTGACTTCGTGACCACGCCCGCCAACTGGCCGCACTGGCACCCCTCGTCGCTGGGCGTGAGCGGCGCCACCGACCACGCGCTGGCGGTGGGCGAGCGTGTCACCGAGGAGTATCTGGTGGCCGGCCAGCGCGGACGCACCGAGTGGCTGGTCACCGAGCGCGAGCCGCCGCACCGCTGGGTCATCGCCACCGTCACCGAAGAGACCCACACCGAGGGCCGGGTCACGTACACCCTGACGGCCACGGAAACCGGCACCCACTTCATCCGTGAGTTCGCCTACACGGCCGCCACCGCGGTGCCCGAGCCGGCCGCGACCGTCATCCGGCGCCAGGTGGAGGCCGAGTCGGCCGAGGCGCTGCGACGTCTCACGGCCCTCCTCGAAGCCGAGTAGCGACAGCCCGGGCGCCGCTCAGCCGAAGTGCAGCCGTGTCCCGACGCTGCTCTGGATGAACGCGTCCGGACGCTGGCGCGCCAGCTCGTGCGTTGCCTTGAAGCCGGAACAGTGCCCCGGCACCACCACGTCTGGCGAGATCTCCGCCAGCGCCGCCAGAGTCGGCGCGATCACCGGCTCCATGACGGCGCCTGTCAGGTGCATCCCGCCCACAAACGCGTGGACTCGGTCGATGCCGGTCAGGCGCCGCGCGTGCCGCAGGATGTTGATGATGCCCGCGTGGCCGCAGCTGGAGAGCACTACCAGCCCCCGGCCCGCCACGTGCACGACGATCGCCTGGTCGTCCCACACCCAAGTGTCCGGCTCCCAGTCGCCGTGCTCGGTGCGCGCTCGCTGCGGCGGGAAGCCCTTCTCGAACTCGGTCTCGCGCTCCACCTGCCCGGTGATGAGCACCGCGCCGTCCAGCAGCAAGGAGGGGCCGCGCTCTTCGACGATCGCCACGCCCTCGCGATCCAGGTCGTTGTGGCTTGGCGGAGGGAGGTGGAGCTCACTCCCAGTGGGGAAGACCACTTTCCGGTCGCGCCAGACATCTGGATGCAGCAGTAGCGGGAGGCCACGGCGCCCAACGCGGCGGACCACGCCTTCGAGCCCGCCGTGGTGATCGGGATGGCCGTGCGAGAGCACGATGGCCCGCAGTTCCCCGATCGCCACCGCGAGCACGTCCATGTTGTGGAGCACCGTATCGCGCCCCAGACCGGCGTCGTACAGCACTGACGCCCGCCTGCCCTCGCGCTCGACGGTCAGCAGCAGCGCGTACCCATGCTCGGCCCGCAGTTGCTCCCGCTCGAAATGGTCCCACGCCAGCGCTGGCCGCCGGGCCATCTCTGTGCTCGGCAGGAGCATATCGGAGAAGTTGTCCACGAGGATGGTCACGTCCGCCGCATCGACCGACGCGAGGTTGACACGTGTCGCCATATGACCCTCCCTGGGTGCTAGCCCAGCACCGCGGCGCTGGCAGCGTCAAGCGCGGCGTCTCTACGCGCTGGCCTCGCCCGGGCTGAATTTCCGCCGGGCGTGCGGTGCGACACCGCACGCATGACGGCGGCAGCCGCATCGTACCACCTTTCCCGATCCGCCCATGGAACGGCCATGTTCGCCCGGGTGGGCGCTGTCAGTCCAGCCCTATAGTTGAGCGAAATGTGAGCCACCCTGGGTAAGAGGTCCTGGGTCGTGGGTGTCTGACAGGGCAATCGCCGGCACGGTTAGGTACACTCTCGCACGGGTCGCCACGTGTGGCGGCCACCAACCAGGGGAACTCGCGCTCGGCCGCGTTCCCCAGATGAACTGGTGCGGGCGTCTCGCGCCCGCACGGGAATGGCACACCGGCCAGCCGGTTCGCAGGCGCCCTCGCGACCCCAATGTCGTGGCGCGCGGCGGCGCGGCCCACTGGCCGGGGCGAGGGTACTCCGCACTCCCATTTTGACGCCGTGCGGACGCGCAACGTGCGCGTCCTTCGCGCACTGTCGGTGCGCCCGGCGCGCTGGAATGCGGTCGCTCCGCACTCCCATGTCTCCGCCGTAGGGGCGCGCGTGCGCGCGTCCGGTCCGGCGGCCACCCGCTTCGGCGCGTCCCGGCGGGTTGGGGGTGAGCGCCCTCCGCGCGTTCCACACCTCGCCGATGCGGGCGGAGGATGTCCAGCGGACATCCAACGGTGAAACGCCCGCGGCTTTCGCACCCGTGGGCATTGCGCTCATGGACGAATGCCTGGCGAGGGCGTGTGAGGGTCCTCGCGATTCCCCGCCGATGGGGCGCCACGAGACCCCTGGGAACGACGTGCTTCCCCGCATGCGCCATCGAGCGCGGTACGCACCCGCGCGCCATCCCCCTACGCACAGCGTGGGGC
>JANWHL010000106.1 GCA_025450405.1 Ktedonobacterales bacterium | reverse complement strand
TGCTGACGCAGATCGCGCGGACCCAGGGGCTCCAGCGCCGCTTCGACGACGCGCACGCGACCCTTGATCGCGTGGAAGCGGGGCTAGACGACCTGCCGGCGGCGGACGCCGTGACACCGCGTATTCGCTACCTGCTCGAACGGGGACGCGTCTTCAACTCCGCGGGGCAGCCAGAGCGCGCTCGGCCGCTCTTCGTGGGCGCCTGGGAATCCGCGACGGCCTCCGCGCGCGACGGCTACGCGGTGGACGCCGCGCACATGCTCGGCATCGTCGAGCCGGGGGAGGCGGGGCTCGCCTGGAACCGCAAGGCGCTTGCGTTCGCGGAAGCCAGCGCCGAGCCGCGTGCCCGCCGCTGGCGCGGCTCGCTCCACAACAACATGGGCTGGTCCTATCACGACGCCGGGAACTACGAGCGGGCGCTGGCCGAGTTCGAGTCCGCCCGCGCCGCCTGGGCGGCGGATGGAGAGGCGGAGCTCGTTCCCATCGCGCGGTGGGCGATTGCGCGTGCGCTGCGCTCGCTGGGACGCATCGAGGAGGCGCTGGCGCGGCAAATGTCCCTGCTGGAAGAGCATGAGCGCGCCGGGACGAGCGACGGCTATGTGCGCGAGGAAATCGGGGAATGCCTCCTCGCGCTGGGCCGCGCGGACGAGGCGCGGCCGCACTTCGCTCGCGCGTGGTCGCTGTTGTCCCGGAACCCCTGGCTGGCCGAGACCCAGCCAGCGCGCCTGGAGCGGCTGCACACCCTGGGATCGGTAGGAACGAGCGAGTGAGCGGACGGGATAGACACGTTAATCGTTGACTTGGCCGCCTTGCCGGATGATCCGCCTGATGAGCTCACATTGGGCATATCGACTCCCTCGACGCCCGGGATTAGTCGCGGAATTCAATTCCGCATGCTCCCCCAACCACCGCACTCTCCGTTGTCTCAACTATCCCACCCGGTGGGGCTGGCGAATAAATTCGCGACGGCCCCACCCCGGATGGTCTCTGGATGGCCTACGGCCACGAAGTCCACCTTCGTGGACTGGCGTTCGACGAACAATGAATGGCCCTGCTATCTACTATGGTGGCTTGCGTCGGCGCGATGGATGTATTTCAATCTGATCGTCCCTGACCGGGAAGAATACATTCCGCGTTGCGTCGACATGAGGACGCGCAATGAGTCGGTTTCATCAGCGACTGGACGAGGACATGCGCGACCCGGAGTTCGCCGCGGCATTCGACCAAGCCGATGTCGAGCTCCAGTTGATCCTTACGCTCGATTCCCTGCGCAAGCAGCTCGGCCTGACCAACACCGCGCTCGCTCAGCGCATGGGGCGCCGCCGGCAGGCCGTGTCGCGGCTCCTGAACGCCGCGGAGCCCAATCCGCGGCTGAACACGCTGGTTGAGCTCTTGGCGGCGCTTGGGGTCACGGTGGAGGTCCACATCCGCCGCGCGCGCGCTGGCGAGCCGCCCGTGACCGTGGATCTCGACGTCGCCGCGGAGGCGCCCCAGGTCCCCGCATAGATCGCCCGATGTTGTCCCGGTTCCCATTGAGAGCGAGCCGCGCTTGACGGACATCACACAGACGACGAGCCCACCGCTCGCGGCTCTCCGCCCGCCACTGAAATGGGCGGGCGGCAAGCGCTGGCTGGTCCCCCACCTCCGGCGACTCTGGGAGCCGCACCGCGATCGGCGGCTGGTCGAGCCCTTCTGCGGCGGCCTGGCGGTCACCCTCGGCCTCCGGCCCGAGCGCGCCCTCCTCAACGACATCAACCCGCACAACGTCAACTTCTATCGTTGGCTGAAGGCCGGTTTACGCATCGACCTGCCGCTGATCCACGACCGCGTCACATACTACGCCTACCGAGAGCGCTTCAATGCCCTGGTCGCGGAGGGCAAGGACCAGACCGCCCCCGCCGCCGCCCTCTTCTACTATCTCAACCGCACTGGCTACAACGGCCTCTGCCGCTTCAACCGCGCCGGCGCCTTCAACGTGCCGTTTGGCCGCCACAAGCGTATCACCTACACCACGGACTTCACCCCATACCGCGCCGTGCTCGCCGGCTGGGACTTCACCCACGGCGACTTCGCGGCCATCCCGCTGGCCTCGACGGATTTCGTCTACGCCGACCCACCCTACGACGTCGAGTTCACCCAGTACTCCGCCGAAGCCTTTGGATGGCCCGAGCAGGAACGCCTCGCCCGCTGGCTGGCCGCGCACCCCGGCCCCGTCGTCCTCTCTAACCAGGCCACCGACCGCGTCGTCCGCCTCTACGACAGCCTCGGCTTCACCCTCACGTTCCTGGACGCCCCCCGCATGATCAGCCGCACCGGCGATCGGACCCCGGCCCGCGAAGTGCTCGCCACCAGGGGACTCGCGTCGGCGCATTCCGCGTCTGGATAGTCCCCGGAGGGGGACTTCGCGGCCGGAGGCTATCCAGGTGCGAATTCATTCGCCGACCCCTCGCCCTGGGGCGACATCGCTCCTTGACCCATGGGACGAGAACCATGGGACGAGACCCATGGGACCAGCGCGCCCCGCGGTCAGCCATGTGGTTAGATGAGGCTCACCCATCGTCGCATCTGACCCGGAGGACCCTCCCCATGGTGGCCATCAAGCGGCAAGCGCCGACGTTCACATCCGCGGACGCCGTCCGCATCGCTCGTGAGACCTACGGCCTGGACGTCATGGTGGCGCCGCTGCCCGGCGAGCACGACCAGAACTTTCGCCTGACGGCCACGGACGGCACAGCGTACGTGCTCAAGGTCTCCCACGCCGCCGAGGACCCCGCCGTGCTGGACCTCCAGAACCAGGTGCTCGCGCGCCTGGCCGAATGCGCGCCCACCCTCGCGCTGCCGCGTGTGCTCCCGACCGCGGCCGGCGCGCCTACCGGCACGGTCCCTGGCGCCGCTGGCGCGACCCACCTCACCCGCCTGCTGACCTACGTCCCCGGCCGCCCACTCGCGCTGGTCAATCCGCACATCCCCGCGCTCCTCCACAGCCTCGGCCACCTACTCGGCACGGTCGACCGCACCCTCCTCGACTTCGACCATCCCGCCGCCCGCCGCGACCTGAAATGGGACCTCGCCCGCGCCGGCTGGGTGCGCGCCTACCTGCCCCACATCACGTCCCCCGAGCGCCGCGCCCTCGCCACCCGCTTCCTGGACCGCTTCGAGACCGACGCCCTCCCCGCACTGCCCACGCTCCGCGCCAGCGTCATCTACCACGACGCCAACGACTACAACGTCCTCGTCAGCTCCCCTCTCCCCGCGGGGAGAGGGGCTGGGGGTGAGGACCCATCCGTCTCCCCTCCGCGCCCCTCCGCGTCCTCCGCGTCCTCGGCGGTTACGTCCTCTCTTCCACCTTCCATGTCCTCCGTCCCCTCCGTGTCCTCTGTGGTTCGTTCCGCCGAGCCGGGGGAGGGGATCGTCATCGGTCTCATCGACTTCGGCGACACCCTGCGCACCGCGACCGTCAGCGAGCTGGCCATCGCCGCCGCCTATGCCATGATGGGCAAGCCCGATCCCCTGGCCGCCGCCGCGCACGTCGTCGCCGGCTACCATGCCGCCCTGCCGCTGACTGAAGCCGAGCTGGCGGTCCTCTATCCGCTGATCGGCGGCCGCCTCGCCATGAGCGTCACCAACTCCGCCTATCAGCGCGCCGTGGACCCCGAGAACACCTACCTCCAGGTGAGCGACGCCCCCGCCTGGGCGCTGCTGGGGCGCCTCGCGGACACGCCGCCCGCCCTCGCGCACTACACCTTCCGCGCGGCGTGCGGACTGCCGGCGTGCCCCCCGACGCCCGCCGTCGAGGCGTGGCTGCGGACCCATGACCACGAGATGGCCAGCGTTGTGGACGCCGATCTCACCGGCGGCAAGGCCCTCGTGCTGGATCTGAGCGTCGGCAGCCGCGACCTGGGCAATTTCCCCGATTTCGCCGCGACCATCCCCTTCACCGACCAAGTGGTCGCGCGCATGGCCGAGGCGGGCGCGGCCGTCGGCGTCGGGCGCTACGACGAGGCGCGGCCGATCTATACCACCGACGCGTACCGCGTGGAGGGCAATGACGGCCCCGAGTGGCGCGCGGTCCACGTGGGGTTGGACCTCTTCATGGAGCCCGGCTCCCCCGTCTTCGCTCCGCTCGACGGCGTGGTGCACAGCTTCCAGGACAACGCGGCCCCGCGCGACTACGGCCCCACGATCATCCTGGAGCACACCGTCACCGGCTCGGCCGGCGATGGCTCAGCTCCTCTCGACCCGCTCACCTTCTACACCCTCTACGGCCACCTGAGCGCCGATTCCCTACCGCCCCTCCACGAGGGCTTGCCCGTCGCACGCGGCGCGCGCATTGGGAGCATCGGTGACGCCGCCGAGAACGGCGGCTGGCCGCCGCACCTGCACTTCCAGATCATCACCGATCTCCTCGGCCAGCGCGGCGACTTCCCCGGCGTCGCCCGGCCAAGCCAGCGTCCCGTCTCTCTCAGCCTCAGCCCCGACCCTAACCTGATCTGCCGCATCCCGGACGCGGTGCCCGCGGCCGATCCCGCGCGCGCTGATCGCATCCTGCGCTTCCGCCGCCAGCACCTCGGCCCCAATCTCAGTGTCTCCTACCGCCAGCCGCTCGAGATTGTTCGCGGCTACCTGCAGCACCTCTACGATGCCGATGGCCGCCGCTATCTCGACGCCGTCAACAACGTGCCCCACGTCGGCCACAACCATCCGCGGGTGGTGCGCGCGGGCCAGCGCCAGATGGCCGTGCTCAACACCAACACCCGCTACCTGCACGAGGACCTCGCGCGCTACGCCGAGCGCCTCCTCGCCACCCTGCCGGCGGCGCTCAGCGTCTGCTACTTCGTCTGCTCGGGCAGCGAGGCCAACGAGCTGGCGCTGCGCCTGGCCCGCGCCCACACGCGACGCAAGGACCTCGTCGTGGTGGACGTGGCCTACCATGGCAACACCACCTCGCTGGTCGAGATCAGCCCGTACAAGTTCAATGGACCCGGCGGCGCGGGCGCCCCCGATTATGTCCACGTTGTCCCCATGCCCGACGTCTATCGCGGCCAGTACGGGCGCGACGATCCCCGGGCCGGCGCGCGCTACGCCGCCCACGTCGCCGACGCCGTGGAGGCCGCCGCGGCCGCCGAACACCCGGTCGGCGCCTTCATCTGCGAGTCCATGCTGGGGTGCGGCGGCCAGATCGTCCTCCCACCCGGCTACCTGGAGACCGCCTACCGCGCCGTGCGCGCGGCCGGTGGGGTCTGCATCGCCGACGAGGTGCAGACCGGCTTTGGCCGCGTCGGCACGCATTTCTGGGCCTTCGAGCCGCAGGGCGTTGTGCCCGACATCGTCACCATGGGCAAGCCCATCGGGAACGGCCACCCCCTCGGCGCCGTCGTCACCACCCCCGCGATCGCCGCCTCGTTCGACAACGGCATGGAGTACTTCAACACCTTTGGCGGCAATCCGGTCTCGTGCGCTATCGGGCTCGCCGTCCTCGACGTCATCGCCGACGAGGGCCTCCAGTCCCACGCCCTCGCCGTCGGCACCCACCTGCTGGACGGCCTGCGCGGCCTCGCGGCGCGCCATCCCATCATTGGCGATGTCCGCGGCGCCGGTCTCTTCATCGGCGTCGAGCTCGTGCGCGACCGCGCGACGCTTGAACCAGCGCCCGCCCAGACCGCCTACGCCGCCAACCGTATGCGCGAGCGCGGTGTGCTCCTCAGCACCGACGGCCCTTTCCACAACGTGCTGAAGATCAAGCCCCCGCTCCCCTTCGACGCCACCGACGCCGACCTCCTGGTGGCGACGCTCGACACCGTGCTGGCCGAGGACCCGGTGCAACTATAGACCACATCACATGCCCCTAACCGTCATCGAGATCCCCGTGGGTGCCAGGCTCGCCGTACTCCCAATCACCACCCGCGCCCGCCTGATTACCCGCGTCGCTTCCGGGTGCCTGCCCGTTCTATCGCTTCGCTCACCTTCTGCCACCCACGCCCGTGGGCCGCACTCCCCTCCGCGCGGGACAGTGGCGGCAGATCACATGCAACGCTTACACGTGATATCATTGACAGGTAGGAACGCCCGTCCAGACACATAGGGGCAGCACGCATGGCCGATCTCCTCGACCGCATCACCATGGACCCAGCCATCGCCCACGGCAAGCCGGTCATCCGTGGACTTCGCTACCCCGTGGAGCTGCTGCTCGAACTCTTAAGTTCGGGGATGACCATTGACGAGATCTTGGCGGACTACGCGGATCTCGAACGCGATGATGTGCTGGCGGCACTCTCATTCGCCGCCCGCCTGGCCCAGGTGAAGCGCATGGAGCCAATTGGCCATAGCGCGATGTAGCGCCGCGGATGTCGCACCACTCTGTCTCCCTCCTCTGTGTCCTCCGTTTCCTCTTTGTGCATTCTCGTCCCCACCTCGCGCCGTTCACTCCGCCCACGGGCTATAATCGGGCGCGGGCCGCGGATGACGGCCCGGCCGCGCGATGAGGAGGGGAGACCCATGAGCGAGGCGATGACACCCGACGGCGCGCTGCTGGAGCGACAGAACCAGATCTACCTGGAGGGCGTACGGGGCCAGCGCCCCAGCCTGCCGATCTCGCCCGACGAGCTGGAGACGCGCGCACGCGAGAAGCTCCCCCGCGAGGCGTTCGACTACGTCGCTGGCGGCGCGGGCGGCGAGGACACCGTGCGTGCCAACCGCGCGGCCTTCACCCGCTGGCGCATTGTCCCCCACATGCTGCGCGACATCGCCACGCGCGATCTCCATGTGGACCTGCTCGGCCAGCGCTTCGCCGTGCCCATCATGCTCGCGCCGCTCGGTGTGCTCTCCATCGTCCATCCCGACGGCGAGCTCGCGGTCGCCCGCGCCGCCGCCTCGCTCGGCGTGCCCTACATGCTGAGCACCGCGTCCTCTCACCCCATGGAGCAGGTGGCCGGCACCGCCGAGAACGCCCAGCGCTGGTATCAGCTCTACTGGAGCCGCGACCCCGAGCTGGCCGCGAGCATGGTCCGCCGCGCCGAGGCCGCTGGGTTTGGCGCCATCGTCGTCACCCTCGATACCAAGATGCTCGCCTGGCGTGAGCGCGACCTCCAGAACGCCTATCTGCCCTTCCTGCTCGGCGCGGGGCTCGGCAATTACTTCTCCGATCCCGTCTTCCGCCGCTCGCTGGCGCGGCCGATCGAGGAAGATCCCCAGGGCGCCATCACGCAGTGGACCCGCACGTTCTCCAATCCGGCCCAAACCTGGAGCGACCTCGCCTCACTGCGCGCCCACACGCGCCTGCCAATCCTGCTCAAGGGCATCCTTCATCCCGAGGATGCGCTCCGCGCCCTCGACGCCGGGGTGGATGGCCTGATCGTCTCGAACCACGGCGGCCGCCAGCTCGATGGCGCCATCGCGGCGCTCGACGCCTTGCCCGACGTCGTCGCGGCCGTCGGGGGCCGCGTCCCCGTGCTCTTCGACAGCGGCATCCGCCGCGGCGGCGACGCGATCAAGGCACTGGCGCTGGGCGCGAAGATGGTCCTGCTGGGCCGGCCCTACGCCTATGGTCTGGCGCTGGGCGGCGAAGACGGTGTGCGCGAGGTCGTCTTGAATCTCCTGGCCGACCTGGATGCCTCGCTCGCCCTCAGCGGCCACCGCTCCATCGCGGAGCTGACTCCCGACCTGCTCGTCCGCGGCTGATGCCGATCTTGGCGGCCTTGGTATCGTTCCGTCGGGGCGTCCGGTGGACGCCCGCCGGCCCCCACAGCACAAAGGAGCATCCCATGGGCGGCATCAAGACCGCGCGCGTGAACTACACCGGCGGCATGCGCTTCACGGCGGAAGCGGGCTCCGGCCACCAGCTCGTCATGGACACCCCGACCGACGAGGGCGGCGCGAGTGGTGGATTCAGCCCGATGGAGCTCCCGCTCGTCGCGCTCGCCGGCTGCATGGGTATGGACGTCGTGTCTATCCTGCGCAAGCAGCGCCAGGACCTCACCGGCTACGACGTGGCCGTGCGCGGTGAGCGGGCCGACCAGCATCCCAAGGTTTTCGTCCGCGTCACCGTCGAGCACACCTTCACCGGCCACGGCCTGCGGCGCGACATGGTCGAGCGCGCCATCGAGCTTTCGCGCACGCGCTATTGCAGCGTCAGCGCCATGCTCGCCCCGACGGTCGACATCACCCACCATGTGACGCTTGTGGAGGGCGACGCGCCCGCATGATGACCCTCCCCAGGGATTGACCCACCCGGCGACTGACTTCGGCAGCCCGCCATGGGCGGCCACGACGTCGTCATTGTCGGCGGCGGCTCGGCGGGCTGTGGGATTCACCCCGCTAGATATGCGGCAGCCTGGAGAGGTAGAGCATCCGGGGCTCGTCATAGTGAGGAGCATATCCATGGCCACGCCGCCCGCCGCCCTTCCACCAACGACGGCCGCGCACGGGGCAGCGCGTGGCGCCGCCGGCGCCAGTGTGTCAGGGCGCCAAGTCGTTCGCGTCCGGGTGGCGTGGGGTGTCGTCGCCGGCCTGCTAGTGGCGCTGTACGTCCTCCTCCTTCCGGCCTACTGGGCGCAACTCGACACCGTCTGCGGCGGCGCGCGCTGCGCGCTCGCGCAGCCCTCCCCCGCCAGCGCCGTCGCCCTGTACAGCCTCGGACTGTCTGTCGCTGGCTACGCCCGGCTGACACTGGCGGTCACGCTCACGTCCTCGCTCATCTGCTTCGCGGTCGCGGGCGTGATCATCTGGCGCAAGTCGGACGACCGGATGGCGCTCGTCGTCGCCCTCGCGGTGGTGGCGCTGGGGACCGCGCTGGCCCCCAACCAATTGGAGACCGCCCGCACGCCCTGGCAGTTGCTGGCCCTCGTTGTGGACGTCATCAACTTCGCGGTGCTGTTCCTGGCCTTCGCGCTCTTCCCCAGTGGCGGCTTCGTGCCGCGCTGGACGCGCTGGCTGGTGAGCGGATGGGTCGTGGCGGGGGCGGCCGTCGTCGGCGTCTTGCTGGTTTCGGGGCCACTCTGGATCACTGCCTACGAAGCGGTCTGGAGCGTCGCCACCGCCGGGCTGGTCGTCGCGCAAGTCTACCGCTATCGCGTGGTCTCCGACGCCCATGCCCGCGCGCAGACCCGCTGGGTGGTTTTCAGTGGCTCGGCAGCTCTGGTGATTGCCCTCGCGCTGACCGCGCCGGCACTGCTCGTCCCCTCGCTGGGGCAACGTGGCTCCCTCTTCGAGTTGCTCGGCCCGCCGATCGGGGCCCTCGCGATCGCCGCCGTCGCGCTGTCGATCGGGATCGCCATCCTGCGCTATCACCTGTATGACATCGACGTGATCATCGAGCGGACGGTGGTCTACACGATCCTGTTTACCGTCCTCGCCGTGGTCTACGAGGGTGGCGTGGTGGTGCTCGAGAAGGGGCTCCTGTCCTCCACCCGGCAATCCGGCTTGGTGGCGGAAGCGGCCTTCGCGTTCGTGGTCGGCACGCTGGCTCAGCCGCTGCACCGCCGCATCGACCAGGGCCTCGCCCGCGTCTTCTACCGGCGCAAGTATGTGGCGGATCGCCAGATCGAGGCCCTCAGCAAGCAACTCCGCCACCAGTGGCGGGTCGAGTCGCGCCCTGAGGCCTGGGAAGAGGCGGCCGAGCAACGGATCGAACGCGCCCTGGACGCCATGCGGCATCAGCCCGCCAACCAGTCCGCGTACGTCCAGCCTCCTCTGTTTCCTTGAGCGCGCCGCTCGAAACGGTCCGCTCCCGCACCCACGGCGTTCCGCGGGCGGTTGGGCCCGCACGCCCGCTCAGGCCTGAGCGGCGACCGTGTGTCGGCTTCACGGCACCAGAGCGCTCGCTGACGCCTCTACAGCGCTCATGACCACTATGAGCGCTAATGTCCTCTGCGACCCGAACGCGGACGTCCGGCTCTGCCCGGCCTACGCCACCGCGGCAGCCGTCTGCGCGGCCAGTTCAATAATGTGGGTAGGCGCGCTGGCGT
>JANWHL010000105.1 GCA_025450405.1 Ktedonobacterales bacterium | reverse complement strand
GGGAGGGTGAAGGCGCCGCGCGGCAGGCTGGCATAGAGCAGCGTGCCGACGCGCACGGATTGATAGAAGTAGCTGGAGACGGCGCCCTCGTCGACCCGCTTGATGGTCAGCTCCCAGGGCTGGTCGTGCCGGCCAGCGCCACAGAGCGAGTAGGAGCGATGGAGGGTGTCGTGCGGCGTCGGGAGGGCCAGCGTCACGAACTGACCAGGGAGGTAGGGCGCGGGGGCCTGTCGCGTCCCCGGCAGGACCAGGAAGATGGAGACCACGTCGGGGGCGATGAGCGCGCGGCCAACAACCTCCACCGGCAGCATGTGCGCCGGGGCCACCACCGGCACTGGCCGGGTGGGCAGGTGGACGCGGGCGGGCGCCGGCAGGGGCGGGCGCGCGAGATTCCCCGGATTCCCTGGATTCACGAGGTTCGCTTGATTCACCGCGTGGCCCGACCGCGGGGTCCGCCCGCCCAGTCCCTCGCCGTGCGCGGCGTAGGGCGTGTGACTGATGGGGGTCCTCACCCCCAAGCCCCCAGTGGGGGACCCCAGCCCCTCTCCTGGCGAGGAGAGAGGAGTCTGCCCGCCAAGGAGCGGGAGGCCCGCCGCCGAAGGCGGTGCCGGAGGACGCTGGGGACGATCCGCGGCCAGCCAGGGGGCGGGCGGGCGCCGGGCAGCCGCGGGATCCATCTGGCGCGGGTCCGCGCGCCGGCGTGCGGGGGCGGCCGGCGGGGACGCTCCGTGGGCACCGGGGAGATCAGACGGCCTGGCGGCGCGATCGTTTCCGGCTGTGGTCCATGGGCTCGCGCCTGGTTGGCCGGGCACGCGGACATCGCCTGGCGTCCGCACGTCGTCAGACGTCCGTGCGTGCCCGCGTTGGCGCGGCGGCTGGTCCCCAACCCCCCTCATGCCCCGTCCCCCCGAGCGCGCGGCGCACTGGCGCGGACAACCTGGCGCCGCCGCGTCGTGGCGCGGCGGTCGGGGGCATGCTACCACCGAAGACGAGAGCGATCCAAATGGGATAGGAGAGTCGGCGCAAGCGGGCGCCGCGCGCGAACACCCACGGCTGAGTCCGGCCCAACCCCCGCAACGCTGGTCTCTACCCCGCGACGATCGTGATGATGCTGTCGCCGCGGGCGGTGACACTGCCCGCGGCGGTCGTCGTGGTCGCGCTCTGGGCCAGGTCATAGGTACCTAGCGCGAGCGTGCCGGGCAGCGCCAGCACAGCGGAGAACGGTCCCGGGTGCCAGTTGTCGGTGGCGATTTCGGGCCCGGTGACGGCGAGCGGCCCCGTACCCGACGACACCGCCTTCTTCGCCGCGTCCACGGTCGCGAATGGCCCGTAGAGCTTGAGCGTCAGCACGACGCGGGCGGGCCGGGGATCCGTGCTGACCCGCGCGGGCCGCGCCGACCACATTACCGGCACGACCTGGCCGGGGCTCCAGGTGTCGCGGGCGGGCCCGCTGGAGGACGAGTATGAGTACGTCTGGTGGGTCACGCCGGGCGTCGTCGATGTTCCGCACGCCGCCAGCGCGGCCAGCATGAGCGCGAGTCCAAGGAAGAGACCGACAGAGCGGCCGAAGGACGGACCGAGCGCGCGCGGACCCGGCGCACCTATACGCCAGCTGTGATATGACCAGCGCTTAGTGGGACGATCCGTGCCAACCACTCCTTATGTCATTCTGGCGAGGCCACGCCGGTGGACCGCGCTGCCGGAGACCCCCTGCCGCGGCTGCACCCGCCAGGAGACCGCTCTATGCGCCGCGGATGCGCGGCGCGACCCCGACACTTCCCACCGGGCACCGGGCAGTGTAACGCATGGTCTTCGATGCCGGCAAGGGCCGATCATCGGTCGCTCTGCCGGCTGGTCCGCTGGCAGGCGCGGTGCTGAGTACAGCGCGGAGTACCGTGCGGGACATGAGACACCCGCGTATACTAGAGACACACCGATCTCGCGGGCCGGCGGACCCGACGGGAGGGCGGCGCGAAAGGGAGCACGACGATGCTCTTCGTGGCGGATCCGGTGGAGTTGGCGACGGGGATTACCGACGCGATCCTGGGGCTGTTCGCGGTCCTCTGCGCCGTGGGCCTCTTCGCGCTGACGGCGCGCGATCCCTGGAAGGCGCGCCTCTGGTCGGTGGCGGTCCTGCTGCTGGCGATCGCGAGCGTGCTGGGCGTGGCGCAGCATGGGCTGGTCGTCGATCCGACGACGCGCACCCTGGCAATCCACGGCATTGACCTCGCGCTGGGGCAGGTCATCGCGCTGGTCGTGGATGGCGCGCTGCTCGACCGCTGGGGCCTGACCGTCGCGCGGCGCGCGCTGCCCTTCCTGATCCTGATGGGCATGATCTTCTTCGGCATCGCCTACCTGTTCCCGACGACCTTCCTGCCCTTCATCCTCTATGAAGCGGTGGCGATGCTCTTCGCGCTCGGCGTGTACATTTCGCTGGCCATCGCGCGCCGCCCCGGCGCCCTCCTGATGACGCTGGGCATCCTCGTCACCATCCTCGCCGCCGTGGTCCAGGTGAGCCCGCTGGAGCTCGATCTCATCTGGCGGCTGGACCACAACAGCCTCTTCCATCTGGTCCAGCTGGTGGGGTTGGCGCTGCTCTTCTCCGGGCTGAGTGCCAGCATGATCGCGGTGGTGGTGCGTGTCCCCGACCCGGTGGGCAGCGCGCGGAGGTGAGACGCGGGCGACCATGCCAGCGCCAGGCAACAAAAGCCGATCACCCGAGGTGTCGCTCAGGTGATCGGTGAGGTGGTACCCCCAGCGGGATTCGAACCCGCGATCTCCACCTTGAAAGGGTGATGTCCTGGGCCGCTAGACGATGGGGGCGGGACCGCGACGGTCTCGACACGCGCACGGACATGCGTGTTCGCGCTCGGCCGTCACGCCTTGAGTGTACGTGCCGGGCGCCCTCCATGTCAAGGGAGCGAGCCTGCGGCGACGCGGACGACACAGTGAGGCGGTGCGACGGTTTGACGCCCCGCTGTTTGACGCCCCGCCGTGCCAGCCCGTACACTCACGGGGACGATGTCCAAGAGAGCGATATCCCGGTACGCCGCGGTGCCCCCAGAGCCATGATCCTCTCCGGGCGACCTCTGAACCACCATGCGCGGCGCGCCAGCACGAGGGAGGGCCACCATGCGCATCGAGCAGTTCTTCCTGGATGGTCTGGGCCACCAATCGTATAGCGTCGCCGACGAGGCGGAACACCTCGCCGTCGTCGTTGACCCTCGCCGCGACGTGGAGATCTACCTGGAGGCCGCCGCGCGCGACGGCGCGAAGATCACGCACGTCTTCGAGACGCACATCCACAACGACTATGTGACCGGTGCGCGCGAGCTGGCCGCCCGCACCGGCGCCACCATCGTGGCCAGCGCCGACGCCGCCCTCGCCTACGACTACTTGCCCGTCCACGACGGCGACCGCGTAACCAGCGGCGCGCTGACCCTCACCGCCCTCGCCACTCCCGGCCACACGCCCGAGCACATGAGTTACGTGCTCTCCGCGAGCGAGACCGCGACTCCCGAAGCCGTCTTCACCGGCGGCAGCATGCTCCCCGGCGGCTCCGGACGCACCGACCTCCTCGGCGCCGCCCAAACCCTGACGCTCACGCGGCAGCAGTACCACTCGCTCTTGCGCCTGCTGGGGGCGCTCCCCGACGCGGTGCGCGTGTTTCCCACCCACGGCGCTGGCTCGTTCTGCGCCAGCGGACCCGCCTCGGGCCAGCGCTCCTCCACCATCGGGCACGAGCGCCTGGCCAGCCCCGCCGTCCACGCGCGCGACGTCGAAGACTTCGTCCGCACGCAGATGGCTGGCTATGGCGCCTATCCGACCTACTACGCCTCCATGCGCGCGGTCAATCAGCACGGGCCGCGGGTGTTCGGCGCCGTGCCCGAGCCGCCGGCACTCGACGCGCGCGCCGTCGCGGATCTACTCGCGGCGGGCACACCCCTGGTGGATGGCCGGCACCGCAACGCGTTCGCGACCGCCCACGCCCACGGGGCCATCAATGTGGAGATCCGCCAGGACTTCGGCACCTACGTCGGCTGGATCCTCCCCTTCGATGCGCCGCTGCTGCTGCTGGTGGAGGAGGAGCCGCGGCGGCGCGAGGCCGTCGTACAACTCTTTCGCATCGGGTATGAGCACGTCCGCGGGTATCTGGAGGGTGGCATGGCGGCATGGACCGCGGCTGGCCTCCCCACCGAAGGTTTCGCCCAGACCGATGTGGAGACGCTCTACGCGCGCTGGCGGGGCGGCGAACCCCTCGCCATTCTGGACGTCCGGCGCGACGACGAGTGGGGTGAAGGCCACATCCCTGGTACCCAGCACATCCACGTCGGCGATCTGCCCGGCCGCATGGACGAGGTCCCGCGCGACCGCCCCGTGGCGGTGATCTGCGCCACGGGCTTCCGCGCCGAGACCGCCGCGAGCCTGCTCGCCCCCACCGGGCGCGAGGTCATCGCGGTGACGGGCGGCGTCCCCAATTGGATCCGCCACGGCCATCCCGTGGCCACCGGCGAGGATGAGCCCAGCGCGCTCCCCACACCTGACCCCGCGACGCACGACCATCCGTGACGGATGCGGAAAAATTCACAACGAGGACACACAGAATACTAAGGAGCGCATGCGGAGCGCGCGGCTGACAGCGCCCAGCGGGCCTGTCCGGCGGCGTGAGTGATTCAGGGGGAAGCGATGATGGGCGGCGAGACAGCGAGCGGTGGGGCGACGTCGAGCGAAGCGGCGGGCTCTGCGGGCGCTCCGCGTCCGGGCGCGGCGGGCCTGCCGGGCCCGAGCGGCATCGGCACCGGGGTCGCCTTCGACTGGGCGCTCTGCGCCGAGCTGATCATCCTGTCCATCCTGTTCCTGGCGGGCCAGCGCCCGTTGGCGATGGACATGAGCAGGGCCGCCGTGGCGGCGTCCGGGGTCGCGCTGCTGGCGGTCTCGGTCCCGATCTTCCTCCAGGGCGAGGGGCTCCGCCGCGGCCGGCGCTGGGCCTGGATCATCCAGGTAATCTTCAACGCGCTGCTCATCCCGGTGGGGCTCGTCAGCCTGCCGGGGGCCGTCGCCCGCGTGGGCTCGGGGCGCTTCGGCGACCTGGTGGTGGCGCTCGTGGAGAGCGTGGTGAGCGGCACCTTGCTCTTCCTGCTGCTCCGTCCCAACACGCGCGCTTGGGTGGGCAGTGTCAGCGCGCGCGAGGCGTCGGCGCGCCACGGCGGCCGCTGGCTCGTGTGGATGGTCGTGTACGCGATCATCGGGGGGGCGGCTATCGCCCTCAACGCGTATTATTGAGCGCGAGCGGAGCATCGCCATCTGGCGTTCTCGCACGGCCCCCACAGCTGCCTGGGCGCGGCGTTGGCCCGGCTCGAAGGGCAGATCGCCCTCGGCTCCCCGCCGCGGCGCTGGCCGCACCCACGCCTGGCCGCCGACACCGTTATCTGGCGCGACAATAGCAACCTGCGCGGCCTGGCCGCCCTGCCGGTCACCCTCGCCTGACCGTGGCTGCCCGCTCGACGCCCCGGCGGTTCCTCCCGCCGGCTCCCCTCTCCCGTCGCTCCGGGGGAGGGGCTGGGGGAGGGGGACACCAGGGGTCGGGGGTGAGGTTCACACTCCATACGCCGTGACATGCCCGTTCTGGTCCGAGCAATAGAGCCGGCCGCCAACCACGATCGGGCTCTCCCAGTGGATGTCGCCAACGCTCCCACCGGCGCTGTGCTGGGTGCTGGTCCAGTGCTGGCGGCCAGTGGCGGGGTCGAGCGCGAAGACCGCCCCGCCCGTCGCGGCGAAGAGCACACCACCCGCCACCACCGGCGACGTGGCCCCCTGCGGGATGCTCCACACCTGGTGGAGGGTGGTCGACCCGTCGGCCGCCGTACTCACCTGATAGCCGGCCGTGCCGCAGCTATCCGTGACGAAGAGCCAGACCGCGCCCGCGGGATCGGTCCAGACCGCCGGCTGGGTGAGCACACCACAGCCACCGGGCGTCCCGATGGTGGACAGCGCGCCGCCGACATGCCCCGGCCCACCCTGTCCACTCAGATTCTGCCGATCCAGCAAGCGCAGCATGCCATCCTTGCCGGCCTGCGCGGCCAAATAGGGCGTCCGGCTGTTGGGGATCTTCGGCAGCAGCGCGGGCGCCATGCTGCCCAGGTCCTGGTCGCCCTGGTCGAGGGCCTGATAGGTGGCGGGGGTGTAGGTGTCGACGAGGCGCGTGAGGTCGGCGCTCAGCTCCAGCACGGTGTCGCCCCAATTGTGGCCACCCTGGTTGCCGGTGAACGGCCCATTGCCGGTCACGGCGAAGACATTCCCCGTCACGGGATCCACCGTCACGCCCGCCCGCGCCCAGATCCCTGACTGGTTGTCGGGGCACTCGCCCTGGGCCAGCAGGTGCGTCTTGTCCGCGCAGAGGCTATTGAAGACCGTGCTGGTCCCATCGGCCAACCTGACGGCCACCACATGACCCTGGTAGGGCGGCGCGTCGCCGATGTAGCCGCTGGTGGTCACGTACACGTAGCCATTGGCGGCGTTCAGCGCGGACGACTCCTTCTCCGTCGCGGTGAAGCGGGTGATCAGCACTGGCCAACCGCCGCCGCTGACCTCATCGCCCGTGACCGCGTTGTACTTGTGCAGCCTGCCGTCGAGACCGTAGCCGTAGACGTAGGTGCGCGCGGGATCAGCCACCGGCGATGAGTTGGTGATCTTCACTCCCGTCGTCCGCTTCACCCAGAGCCGCGTCCCATGGGTGGCGTCCAGCGCGACCAGCGACCCGTCGAGAGTCGTGAGGTAGAGCACGTCGTGGTGGCTGCCGTCCGCGAAGGTGAGGTCGTGGAGGAGGATGGGGGTGGAGTCGGCGGTCTTGGGCAGGGTCGCCGTCCAGAGGCGGTGAAGCCGCCCGAGAGTGCCGAGCGCGATGGTGGTCTCATTCGGGTTCACGCCCGAGCGTGCCGCATCATCGTCGAAGGTTGGCCAATCGCCCTCTCGACCGGGCACCGGCGTCCCCGCCGTCTGGGTCGCCGTCGGCGTCCAGACCGGTCCCGTGCGCTGACGCACGGTCTCGGACGGCCCTCCGGGGCCGCACGCGGCGAGCGCCATCAACAACGCCACCAGCAGCGCCAGCGCCGCCCCGGCGACGAACCGTGTCCGCGTGGCAGCGCGCGCCATCATCCCCGATGCCTGGATCCGCCCGCCGCTCATCACGGTCCACGCTCCTCCCCGCGCCGCGTCGCCCGCCCAGCGCCACACAGGCGTAGCGCACCGCCCGCCCCACGCGTCTGCCGCACACTGTACCGTGGCCAGACCCTTCCGCACCATGCGGACCAGGCGGACCTGGCACAACATGATGGCGGATGGTACCTTGTCGTGGCTAGAACAAAGCCTCTATACTCCCCATACCCCCTCCGATAGCCGGGCGGGAGCAATGAAGGGAGCACCCTGGTGCGACTCACCACCGCGCGTTTGCTGGTCGAGGATTTCCCGGCGGTGTTCGCGTTCTGGCGCGATGTGATGGCGCTGCCGGTCGCCTTCGGACCCGATTCGCCGGGCGCGCCTCCGGGCTATGCCTTCTTCACGGTGGATGAGACGGGGGCCGCTGTGGAGCTGATGGAGCGGACGGCCTTCGCCACCGCACTGGGCGATGCCGCCGCACTGCCCGTGCCCGTGGGCCACGAGGCGGTACTCGTGCTCAAGGTGGATGACGTCGACGCCACCCACGCCGCCTGCGTCGCCCGCGGCGCCACCGCCGTCGCCGGCCCACGCGATCGACCCGAGTGGGGCGCGCGTGTCGCGCACCTTAGCGACCCCGAGGGTCACCTCATCGAGCTCTACGCCATGCTCCAGCCCGGCGAGACGCCCACCGCCTGATCCGCGCCAGGCGCATTCTCGCCAACCACTACGCCCGCCCCTCGCCACTCGCGTCGCGATCCTGACTCCCCTCTCCTCGCGGGAGAGGGGCCGGGGGTGAGGTCCATCCTCCTCCCCTCACCGCCCGATACGCCAGGGATGTGTGTACACATTCACACTCCGGCCGCGGAGAAACCCGGCCAGCGTGATGTTGCCCGCGTGCGCCAGATCCAGCGCCAGGCTGCTCGGCGCGGAGACCGCGGCCACGATCGGGATCCCCGCCGCCAGCGCCTTGAGCACGATCTCGAACGAAAGCCGCCCGCTCACCAACAGCACGCGGTCCGCCAGCGGCAGCGCGCCGTCCAGCAGCGCCCGTCCGACGAGCTTATCCACCGCGTTGTGCCGGCCGACATCCTCGCGCAGGGCGATCAGGCCGCCCGTGGTATCGAAGAGGGCGGCGGCGTGCAGGCCGCCGGTCTCCGCGAAGACCCGCTGCCCGGCGCGCAGGCGCTCTGGCAGCGTGTAGAGCACGGCGGGGTCCAGCCGCGTCGTGCCGTCGGGCAGCGGCGGCAGCGCGGCGCAGGCCGCGTCCACGGTGTTCTTGCCGCAGACGCCGCAGCTGGTGTTGACGGCGAAGCGCCGCGAATAGCCCTCCGCCTGGACGCGCCCGGCGAGGTCTACACTAGCGGCGGGACGCACGACCAGGACGTTGGCGTCGGGCAGGCCATCCGGAGCGCTGCCGGGCGCGAAACCCGCCAGCTCGCCGGCGTCGCGCACAAGGCCCTCGCTATAGAGAAAGCCCGCGGCCAACTCGTCGTCATGGCCAGGCGTGCGCATGATGACCGCCAGCGGCTCCGCGGCGGCCGGACCATGGTCCGCACCGGCCAGCCGCAGCTCCAGGGGCTCCTCGACGGCCAACTCGTCGCGCCCAGCCTCCACCTCCGCCTCCGACCAGCGCAAGATGCCCGCGCTCACCTGGCGCAGGGGATCGTGCACCGAGCGGGTGGGCGTTTCGTCACGGGTGAGATCGGCGTGGGGCATAGACCAGGCTCCGGCGCGGGAGGCGCGGCGGCGGGGTGCCGAGCGAGAGGGCTGAGAGCGACCGGCGCGTACTGGCGACGCGCACTGGTCCATTGTAGCATTGGCCGGACCACGCGAGCCGAACCGGCTCCTCGCGCCCGCCCGTGACGCGCCTATGCGCGTGCCTGGCTCCCCACTCCTCGCGGCTCCCCGCTCCTCGCAAGGAGAGGGGTCGGGGGTGAGGTCACCTCATAAAGCAGAACCCCTCACGCCAGAAGGCGCGAGGGGTATCCTGCTGCGATCACGCCAGGGGGAACGCGGCACCGCCCATCATCCCCACACCACACCGCCGCGAAAACCGACCCTGTCTCCCCACCACACAACCCATCAACTCGTGACCACAACCACAGTATACCCAACGAGCCCGGCAATTCGATGAACAGGACCCCCTCAACCATGAACATTCTGTCAGGGAAAGTGCCCAATCGCGGCGAATACTGTCTACATTCGCTTACAGTCTTGTCATACATCTCAGCTTTACCACCTCACGACCCCCGAAACCGCGGCGTTCACATCAGCGGCTCCTGGGTTCCTGGCGCGACAGCCGGAAATGGAACACAATAGAGGACACTGGTAGAGGACACGATAGCTGACGGTGCGTCGGCGGAGCGTGCGACCTCATACCCTCCGCCTGGCCACTACTCCCTGTCATTCCCCACCACCCGAGGCCCCATGCACGTCGAGCGCCTGCGCCTGACCGACTTCCGCAACTACCCGCGCCTCGATCTGCCCCTCACGCCGGGGCTGATCGTGTTTCAAGGGCGCAATGCTCAGGGAAAATCCAACCTGCTGGAGGCCGTCTCGCTGCTGGCGACGACCCGCTCGTTCCGCACCAGCACCGATCGCGAGACGGTGCGTTGGGGCGCGGCGGGCCATTTCGCGCGTGTGGATGGCACCATCGCCCGCCGGCGGGACGTCCTGCATGTCGAGGTGGTGGTGATGGACCTCGCCGCGAGCGGTGCCACGGCGACCACACCCGCCGCCACCACCACGCCCAGCGCGCCAGTGGCCGCCCTGCCGCTAGCGCCGCCTGGCGCGCTGCGCAAGCGTGTGAAGGTCAACGGCACACCCCGCCGCGCCATGGACCTGATCGGCCAGATGACGGTGGTGGTCTTCACCCCGCGCGACCTCGATCTGGTGGCGGGCGAGCCCAGCCAGCGCCGCCGCTTCCTGGACCTGACCCTCTGTCAGGTGCGCCCCGCCTATTGCCGGACCCTCAGCCAGTATCAGAAGGTGCTCACGCAGCGCTCCGCCCTGCTCAGACGCATCCGCGAGGGCGAGGAGAGTCCCCACGCGCTGCCGTACTGGGACGAGCAGCTCGCCCGCCTGGCCGCGCCGATCATGATCGGACGCGCCGCGTTCCTGGCCCAGGCGGAGATCGCGGCCGCCCGTGTCTACACCGCGCTCGCCCGTGACGAGCTGGCCGACCTGGTGGAGGCCGCCAGCGGCTCGGCTGGTGACTTCACTGGCGACTTCGCCGATGACTCGGCCCGCGACGAGCCCACGTCCAACGCGCCCGAGTCCAACGCGCCCGAGTCCAACGTGCGCACATTCGATGCGCCCGAGCCCGGTGAGCCACGGCTCCGGCTGGAGTACCGGCCATCGTACAAAGGGCCGCTAACGGTGGACGAGCACGTCCTCGCCGCCGCGCTAGTCGAGCAGCTCAAGGACCTCCGGCGGCGCGAGATCGCCCAGGGCGCGAACGTGCTGGGACCCCACCGCGACGATCTGGCCTTCCTCCTGGACCTGCCCACTGGGCCGATCGACCTCGCCACCTATGGCTCGCGCGGGCAGCAGCGCAGCGTGGCGTTGGCGCTCAAGCTCGCCGAGCTGGAGTATATCGAAGCGGAGACCGGCGACCAGCCGATCCTGCTGCTGGATGATGTGCTCAGTGAGCTGGACGCGCAGCGCCGCACCGACTTGCTGGCGGCCGTGCGCGATCTCGAGCAGGTCATGCTCACCACCGCCGACACGGCCAGCCTGCCGGCCGCGGACCTGGCGCGCGCGCAGGTCTTCGATGTGCGCGGCGGTCGTGTCCGACGGGCCGCCGCGGGGTAACAGGCAGAGGCAAACGCTAGAGCCTGACGGGATACGTCCGCCGCCAGAGAAACACCCCGCTCTCCGCTCGACTTGGTACGGAAGGTGCGCGAGGGGGCGACGAAAGATGGCGGCACGGCGTATGATACGGGCGCATGAGCGCGGGGCGTGTGCCAGGGAGGAGGTGTAACCATGCCGGCGACACTTCGCCGCGTTGTTATCACGGGACTGGGAGCGCTCACACCCTATGGCGCGGGCAAAGAGGTCTTCTGGGAGGGCCTGACGGCGCGTCCGCCGGCCATCCGGCGTGTCACCGCCTTCGATACCACTGGCCTCGCCGTCCAGATCGCCGCCGAGGTCCCCGACTTCGAGCCCAATCAGTTTATGGACCGCAAGGTCGCGCGACGCAGCGGGCGCTTCATCCAGATGGGCGTGGCCGCCGCGCGGATGGCGCTCCAGGATGCCGGACTGGAGCCGAGCCTGGATGACGAGATCGGCGTGTATGTGGGCACCAGCGCGGCGTTCTTCACGTTCGCCGACGAGATCGCGCGCTCACAGGCGCGCGGCTGGGAACGGCTCGACCCCTTCTACCTGACACGTGAGAGCGCCCACATGGGCGCGGCGCGCATCGGCCTCGCGCTGGGTCTGCGCGGACCCAACACCACCGTGAACAGCGCCTGCGCCAGCGGGCTCGATGCCATTGGCCAGGCGGTCAGCGCACTCCGCCTCGGCCACGCCGCGATGATGCTCGCCGGCGGGTCCGAGGCCACCACCCAGCCCTATGCCCTCGCGCTCATGGCGTTCATCGGGGCGCTCACCAAGTCGTTCAACGACTATCCTACCCGCGCCTCGCGGCCGTTCGACCGCTGTCGCGACGGCTTCGTCATCGCCGAGGGCGCCGGCATGCTGCTGCTGGAAACGCTGGAGCACGCCGTCGCGCGCGACGCCCACATCTATGCCGAGGTACGGGGGACCGGCTGGTCGTTCGCCGCCAACAACGACACCGCGCCCTCCAGCGGGGGCGAGGTGCTCGCCATGCGCCGCGCGCTGCGCGACGCCGGGATCGACGAGCGCGAGGTGGACGCCGTCAAGGCCCACGCCACCTCCACGGTGCTCGGTGACCCCACCGAGACCGCCGCCATCAAGATGGTGCTGGGCGAACGCGCCCACCGTGTGCCCGTGGTGGCGCCCAAGTCGAAGATCGGCCACGCGCTGGCGGCCTCGGGCGGCGTGGAGGCGGTCGCCTCGGCCCTGATGGTCGAGCGCCAGACGCTCGTGCCTACCGCCAACCTCGAGCATCCCGACCCCGCCTGCGACCTCGACTACGTCGCCGAGGGGCCGCGCCCCGCGACCATCGACACCCTGCTGCAGAACGCCTTCGGCCTCGGCGGCCAGAACGCCTGCATGGTCCTCCGCCGCTGGCGCGAGTGAAATGGCGGCCTTGCCTTTCCACCCGCCGCTAAAGCGAGTAGAATAGCGGCGAGATCGTCCCGCGTCCGCGCGCGTGGGGCGCCTTTCACGGGTCGGAGAGGTGGAGGACGGGCGATGGACTGTCAGCGGCACGGCAACGACCCCGGCGGCGCGCGCCGCAGCACCCGGCGGCAGGTCCTGACGGCGCTCGGGTTGGCCGGGTTCGGTGCCGCGGGTCTGGGCATCGCGCGCGCCCTGGGCCTGGGCGCGCGGCCCACTCCGACGACGCGCCCGCGCGTGATCGCCCGCCCCACGCCCACCGCCATGGCGACGCCCGCGCCGCTGGAGACGCTCGACACCCCCGTCAGCCTCGTTTTCACCGGCGACATCATGCTGGGGCGCACGGTGAACTACGAGATGTTGCGGTCTAGCCACGACTTCCCGTTCACCCACACGACCGACTTCCTCCACGGCTTCGACCTCACCATTGGCAACCTCGAGTGCGTCGTCTCGCGGCTGGGGACTCCCGAGCCGAAGACCTACACCGTCGAGGCCGATCCCCTGGGTTTTCAGCGGCTGGTGGACGCCGGCTTCAGCGTCGTGTCGGTCGCGAACAATCACAGCGGGGACTACGGCAAAGCGGCCTTCGCGGACATGCTTGGCCACCTACCGAAATACGGGATCACGGCCATCGGCGGCGGAATGAACGAGGCCGAGGCGCACAAACCGGCGTACTTCACCTTCGGCACCACCACCATCGGCCTGCTGGCCTACTGCGACATCGACCCGTCCTACTTCGCCGCCACCGCCACCACGCCGGGCCACGCCTGGCTGGACGCCGACGCCATGGCCGCCGACGTCCACGCCGCCCACAAGCAGTGCGACTTCCTCATCGTCTTCACCCACTGGGGCACCGAGTACCACAGCGACCAGAACAGCGATCAGGTGGACATGGCGCACCTGGCCATTGACCGCGGCGCCAGCCTGGTCGTCGGCGCCCACCCGCATGTCATCCAGCCCAGCGAGATCTACCGCGGCAAGCTGATTGTCTACAGCCTGGGCAACTTCGTCTTCGACTACATGACCAATCCCGTCACCAGCCACGGCCACCTGCTGACCCTGAGCATCCACCGCTCGCGCCTGCTCAGCTGGAAGCTGGTGGACGCCTACATCGGCGACTGGGGGGAGCCCGCGCTCGGATGAAGCCCGCATCCCCACACCCCACGTCGTTGCGCCTGGCGCTCCTTGCCCCGCTGGTCGCCCCAATCGCGCCGCCCTACCTCGGCGGCGCGCAGGCGCTGCTGCGCGACCTGGTGGCGGGGCTGGCCGCGCGCGGGCACAGCGTCACGCTCTACGCCACGCGGGGCAGCCAGGTCCCCGGCGCGCGGACGATCGACCTTGGCATATCCGCCGACGCCTTCCACGGCGCGCGCGTGCAGGTGACGACCGACGGCCAGTCGGCCTCGAGCCACGAGGCGCTGGACGCCACCTTCTTCGCCCAGGCGGACGCCTTTCTGCGCATGGCCCTCCACATCGCGGGACACGCCGACGAGTACGATCTCGTCCACGCCCACGCCTACGACTGGCCGGCCTTCGCCTTCGGCGCGCTGCTGCCCCTACCCGTCCTTCAGACTCTGCACGCCCCCGCCACCAGTCGGGCCATCTCCACCACCCTGCGCACCCTGGCGGCGGACGCTCCGAACACACGTCTCTCCACCGTCTCGCGCGCCTGCGCCGCCACCTACGCTCCCGATGTGGCGATTGACACTATCGTCGCCAACGGGGTCGATCTGGCGGCCATCCCCTTCGGTCCGCGCCCGGACGCGAACCCCGAGCCGTACCTGCTCTTCGCCGGGCGAATGGCACCCGAGAAGGGGGTCGTGGACGCGCTGGCGATCGCCGCGCGCGCCGGGCGCCGCATCCTGGTGGCGGGCGCTTCCTACGACGACGCGTATTTCACCGGCCAGGTGCGCCCCGCGCTGGACACGCTGGAGGCCGCCGGCCGCGCCGAGTATCTGGATGTGGTGCCGCGGGAGCGGCTCTGGCGGCTCATGGCCGGTGCCGAGGCGGTCCTTTGCCCCATCCAGTGGGAGGAGCCGTTCGGGCTGGTGGCGTGCGAGGCGCAGGCGGCGGGCGCGCCGGTGATCGGCTACGCCCGCGGTGCCCTGCCCGATGTGGTGGCCGATGGCGTGACCGGCTACCTTGTCCCGCCCGGCGACCTGGACGCCGCCGTGGCGGCCGTCGCGCGCGTGGGCGGCCTCGATCGCGCGGCCTGCCGCGCCCACATTGCCGAGCGCTTCAGCCTGGAGGCCGTGCTCGATGGCTACGAGCGGGTGTACAGCGAAATGCTTGCGACCTCACCGTCCCCGAGCGACGGCGCCGCACCAGCATGATGTCCCCCCACCCTCTTCTTTCCCTCCGTGTCCTCTGTGGTTTCTCCGTCTTCCCTCCGTTTTCCCTCTGCGTCGTCTCTGCGTCCTCGGCGGTTAGTTCCTCTGGCTCCCCTCACCCGATCAGCGTCTTCACCGCCGCGACGATGTGGCTCGCCGTGATGCCCTGCGCGTCCTTCAGCTGCTGCGGCGTGCCCGAGGTCGGCATCGTGTGCACCGCCAGCTTGACCACCCGCGGCGGCACGCTCGGGCGCTCGGCCTCCGTCCCAGCGAAGGCGCCCAGCACCGCGTCGCCCAGCCCGCCCTCCGCCCAGTGGTCCTCCACCACCACGAAGCGCCCACCGGTCGCCTGCGCCGCCGCTTGCAGCGTCCGCTTGTCCACCGGGTGGACACTGTAGAGGTCGATCACCCGGACCGCGATGCCCTCGCCCTTGAGCTGGTCGTAGGCCGCGCGCGCCTCGTGCAGGGTCACCCCCGCGCCCACCACCGTCACCTGGTCCTGGTCCGAGCTGTAGTTGACCCTGCAGCCGCCAACGTGGAATTCCTCGTCGGGGCCGTAGATCACCGGCGTCTTCTCGCGGGTCGTCCGCATGTAGACGATGCCGCTCCGCCCCGCCATCTCGTCCACCAGCTTGGCCGTCTGGTTCGCGTCGCAGGGATAGAGCACCGTGCTCCCATAGACCGCGCGCATCATCGCCAGGTCTTCCAGCGCCATCTGCGACGGCCCATCCTCGCCGATCGAGACTCCGGCGTGCGAGCCACACAGGCGGATGTTCGCGCGCGAGACCGCCGCCATGCGGATGAAGTCGTAGGCGCGAGTGAGGAAGGCCGCGAACGTGGAGGCGAAGGGCACGTAGCCACGTACGCTCATGCCTACCGCGGTCGCCACAAGCTGCTGCTCGGCGATGTACTGCTCGAAGAAGCGGTCGGGGAAGGCATGGGCGAAGGTCTCGGCGAAGGTCGAATTGCTCACCTCGCCGTCCATGGCCACCAGCTTCGCGTTGGCGTCGCCCAGCGCCTTCAGCGCGTCGCCATAAGCGTTGCGCGTCGCCGCCTTCGATCCGAGATCGTAGCGCGGCAAATCGAGCGTCCCCTGGACGGCGATCTGGGCCGGCTGGCCGGGCTCGGGCTTGTGGACATCCACGACGATGTGCCGCTCGCCGCCCAGCTCCTGGATGGCGGCCGCCGCCATGTCCGGCGGCAGCGGCTTGCCGTGCCAGCCCTCTTTGTTCTCCACCGCCGAGTAACCCTTGCCCTTGATGGTCTGGGCGACGATCAGCGTCGGCTGGCCGGTGGTCCGCTCCGCCTCGGCGTACGCCCGATCGATCTCCTCCAGATTGTGGCCATCGATCTCCACGGCATGCCAGCCAAAGGCCCGCGCGCGCGCCGCGTAGGCCGCGCGGTTCCAGCCCAGCTCCGTCGGGCCGCGCTGGCCGAGTCGGTTCATGTCGAGGATGGCGGTGAGGTTGTCCAGTTGGTAGTGGCCGGCGTGGTCGAACGCCTCCCAGACCGAGCCCTCGGCCATCTCGCTATCCCCGAGCAACACCCAGGTCCGGTACGGCAGCTTGTCCAGATATTTGCCCGCCAGCGCGATGCCGACCCCGATGGGCAGCCCCTGGCCGAGTGAGCCAGTGGCGACATCCACCCACGGGATCAACGGCGTCGGGTGGCCCTGCAGCCGGCTGCCGAACTTGCGCAGGGTCATTAGCTCCTGATCGGAGATGGCGCCCGCCGCCTTGTACATCGAGTAGAGCAGCGGCGACGCGTGGCCCTTGGAGAGAATGAAGTGGGCGTTGTTGGGATTCGCCGGGTTGGCGAAGTCGTAGCGCAGATACTTCGTCATCAGGACGGCCATCAGGTCGGCCGCCGACATCGACGACGTTGGGTGGCCGGAACCGGCCTCCGTGGTGCAGCGGATGCTGTCCACGCGGAGCTGTTGCGCCAGCTCGTGCCATGCCTGCGGGTTCTCGCTGTCGTTCGCTGCCACGATCGAACCTCCTCTGGGGCGTGTCCTGTCTGACCTCGCGCCCACTCATGGCCGGGCGTCCACCGGACGCCCCTACTCCCACATATTGACGCCCCTACTCAAACATGTTCGAGTTGGATCCTCTCCCCATTCCGCCCTCCGTGTCCTCCGTTTGCCCCCAATGGGGGACTCCAGCCCCCAGGGGGGGACCCCGCCTCATTGAGCAACTTCTCTCCCCTTCACGGCGGCGCGGCCGTCTCCGTGCCCGCCCCTGTGGGTGGTCGCATCGCTCGTTCCACGATGCCCGGCAGATCGCTCGCCAGCCGCGAGTTGGCGATCACTCGGGTGGCGCCGGCGCGCCGGGCCTCCTCCTGCGTCGCCAGGTCCACATGCGACCCGAAGGCGATCACCGAGACGTCCGCCGCCCGCGCCGCCGCGATGGCCGCGCGAAAGTCGAGTCCGCGCGCCGCCGTGTTCACCAGCGCCAGATCGGGCCGCTCGGTGGGGTCGCTCGCCTCGAGCCGCCGGCCAAAGTCCTCCAGCGAGCGGACCGCGACCGTCGTGTGGCCGGCATGCTTCAGCGTGTCGGTCACCTTGACCACGAAGAAGAGGTCGTTGTCCAGCAAGAGCACCCTGGCCATGCCGCGCGCCTTTCTCCGTTTGCGAGCCGCCGCCAACTCGCCACCATCTTGGCATTCATGCGGTCCAGTGCCATGGGCCAGCTATTCCGGGCCGCTGGCGGCACATCCCGCACCGTGAGCCGGCCTTGTATGGCCGCTGTGGCGAGGCCACCCTCGCCGTCCACGCTCCACTCTTCTCTCCGCCCCTCCGCATCCTCGGCGTCCTCGGCGGTTCATTCCTCTGTCTCTCTCCGTGTCCTCTGTGTCCTCTGTGGTTAAATTCTCCGCCCCTCAGTCGTCGGAGCGTTCGTGGACGGGCCGCTGGAACTGCTCCGCCAGCTCCGCGTTCACCGTCCGAATGTCGTGCCAGAGGTCGGGCGTGAGCACGTGGTGGCCGCCGGTGCAGTACGCTTTGGCGCACTTGCGGCCGTGGCTGGTCTCGAAGACCAGGTTCTCGCCCTCCACCGTCACCCAGATGTGTTTGCGCGAATAGCCATCGCCCCACTTCAGCAGGAAGCCGCGATCGTACTCGTCGAACCGCCCCTGCCCGTAGAGGTAGTCGCGATTGAAGCGCTTGAGGATTTCGAGCACATGGCTCTCCGACACCACCCGGGCCACGTCCGGCGCCATGCTGGTGGTGGCACCCTGGGCCAGGTCCTCACGCGGGATCGTGAGCTGGCGATCCGAATGCTGCGCGTCGCGGATCATGTCCTCGACATTGCGTGCTTCCTCATCGTTCAATGATCGGGACTGCCCGATGATCCGGGGCCGGTCGTTCGCGTCGCGCAACGGGTCCGCCATCGTGGTGGCCGCTCCTTCCCACACGCCCACGGTGGGCGTGTGCTCGGTATCATGCTCGTGTCGCCGCCTCCCCACCCGCGGCGCGTGCGCCGCGATCCCCACTCTACGATCCCCCGCACGGACGCTGCCACGCGCCCCCACGCGCCGGTGGGGCCGGGGGGCGAGAGCCTCCTGGCCATCCGAACGCGCCATAATGCCACCGCCGGCATCGGGCGGACCCGCCGGTATTAGCGCGCATTCAGGGTTGTGTATCCGGTTGCCCTGCGTCAGCTGCGTCATCTGAGTGGGTGAGGTCACCCAGCGACAGACGCACCCGCTGATCGGCACCCTCCCCCCATGAGTTCCAGGTGTCCGCCCATGGCTTCGAGGTAGCGCGCGAGCATGGAGACATACAACTCCGCCTGATGCTCGATGCGCGAGACCTGGGATTATGGGATATTGAGCTCCCCAGCCAACTGTGCCTGAGTGTGGGCCCGAGCGCGCCGCAATTCGGCAAGGGTCTGCTCATAGGCAGCCTGAGTCGCCTCGACATACTCGCCGGCTCTGTTGACGCGACGGCGCCGTTGGGGAGTGCGATCAGCGTCCCCCCGAATCTCCCTCCATGCACGGCGTCCAGCCATGATGACAACCTCCTCCCTCAGCCAGAGATTTCAGAGGCTGACGTGTATGCCGTAGAATATGCCACTGAGGCTACGGAGAGAGTTGCCCACGGCGCGGCTCCCGCCCAGGGAAAGCGAGTTGGCGGTCATGTCTCGCACCCGCGCCGAGCCAAAGCCCCCCTGGCGCGCTGTTCCGCCCGGCGTGCGCGCCGAAGTACATCGCGCGCTCGGCAGCCCAGTTGTCCGTGGGACCCGCACCTGGGGTGGCTTTGCTCCCACGC
>JANWHL010000104.1 GCA_025450405.1 Ktedonobacterales bacterium | reverse complement strand
GTGCCGTGCCAGCGCGCGATCCCGATCGGGTTCGCTGGTTTGCCTGTGGACTTCGCCATGGCGACCGCCTCATGCGTGCGCGGGCACCGTCGCTGGATCCTGAAGCAACTCCGCGTCGAGACTTGCGAGCGTTGGGCGGCCGCAGAGAGCCATGGCCATATCCAGCTCAGCGCGCAGCAGGTTCAGCACCTGGAGCACGCCCTCATCGCCCGCAACCGCCAGGCCCCACAGAGCCGGACGACCGACCAGTACGGCGCGCGCACCAAGGGCCAGTGCCTTTACCACGTCGGTGCCCCGCCGGATGCCGCCGTCAAGATAGACGTCACAGCGTCCCGCGACGGCGCGGACGACCGCTGGCAGCGCCTCGATCGTCGCCGGCACCCCATCTAGCTGGCGGCCGCCGTGATTCGAGACGATGACGGCGGCCGCCCCATGCTCCACCGCGAGGGCGGCATCTTCAGGGGCCAGAATGCCTTTCACGATGACGGGGAGCCGCGTCAGACCGCGGAGCCACTCCAGCGCCTCCCAGGTGAGCGCGTCGTCGAACCGGGCGGTCGCGTGCGCGGCCAGCCCCGATCCGGCGACTGACACGTCCATGTGTTCGAGACCGACGTCAACGAAGTTCCGCATCAGGAGGTGCGGCGGGAGGACAAAGTGATTGTGCTCGTCGCGCTCACGCCGCCCGATGCGCGGCGCGTCCACCGTTAGGACGAGCGCTCGATATCCCGCGACCTCCGCGCGGCGAACCAGCGCCGCGGAAACCTGGCGCTCTTTGAAGATATAGAGCTGGAACCAGAGCGGTCCGGCGGCGGCAGCGGCGACATCTTCAAGGCTGGTCGTGGCCAACGTGCTTACGACCAGGGCCGTACCGGCGGCACCGGCCCCCCGAGCCATGGCCAGCTCGCCCTCGGGGTGCGCCAGCATCTGATAGGCCATAGGGGCGACCAGAATGGGCGCTGCGATTGGTGTGCCGAGGACGGTCGTCGCCCGATCGCTGGCGCTCGCGTCCATCAGCACGCGTGGCCAGAGCCGTATGCGATCAAAGGCCGTCCGATTCGCCCGCAACGTGATCTCGTCCCAGGCGCCACTCATGAAGTAGTCCCAGGCGCTCGGATCTACGCGCGCGCGCGCCGAGCGCTCGTAGTCGTACACGTTGATCAGTTCACGATCCACACCCCTGCCCCTTGTTCACCGCGGTGCCCGTCGGCACCCACACAGGTTCACGCGCCAGCGTTGACTCTGGGAGCATGCCCGCCGAAGCCCTGGCGCGCGGCGCCGATGACTCGCCACGCCTCCGCGGCATCGCTCCACCCTTCGACCTCCACCTCGACACCTTGGAGCTCTTTGTAGGTCCGGAAGAAGGCCGCGACCTCGCGCGTCCAATGCGGTTGCAGCTGCTCCAGTTCCGTGATGCCAACATAGCGCGGGTCGTCCACGAGCACCGCGAGGATTTTCTCGTCCATGCCCTTCTCGTCGCGCATTGCCAGGGTGCCGATCGGCCGCGCCCGCACGTGGCAGCCTGGAAACGTCGGCTCTTCCACGATGACCAGGATATCCAGCGGGTCGCCGTCGCCGGCCAGGGTGTCGACGATGAACCCATAGTCGGTCGGATAGTGCACGGAGCTATAAAGCACGCGGTCGAGGCGTATGATGCCACGCTCGTGGTCGAACTCGTATTTGTTGCGGCTCCCGCGCGGGATCTCGATCACCGCTTCGACCCAGTCCTGAGCTGGCGCCGCGTGTGCGCCCATAAGGCGTTCCCTCCCTGTGGCAACCGCGCCGCGGCCGGTTGACGGGCAGCCGTGGCCTGTGATATTATCTCACTCGCTGGCCAAGGCGCGCCCCGCGCGCCGAATGCCGATCGGGACCCGTAGTGTAGCGGCCTAACACGCCGGCCTGTCACGCCGGAGAGCGCGAGTTCGAATCTCGTCGGGTCCGCCCAGCGCTGGCTTCTACCGCCAAAATCGTGAAGGGAACGCCCCAGGGCGTTCCCTTCCTAATTGTTATCGCTGGGTGTGCCGTGCGCGCAAATCTTTTCGGGGCCACGCGCCGAGCTAGGCTGGCATCGCCAGCGCCGGGCACCCGAGCGGCCAGAACACGCGCTCCGCGTCGCCAGCGGGGCGCGCGGTACCCGCCGCGTCAAGCGCCACCGGCAAGAAAAATTCCTGGTCGAGGAATCGCCACACGGGAGCAAGGGCAAGCAGTTCTGGCCCGATGGCGAATTGCGTGCGGTGCTCCGCCAGTGCCACGGACTTCTCGGCGAGGTGGCAAGCGACGTCGATACGCACCACGTCATCGCGGTCGGTTGCCAAGTCGTCCGCCAGGGCCGCCCTGGTATCGCCACGGCGCGCGTTCTTGCCGCGTCCGGCGAAGGCTGTAACCGCTTCACTTGAGAGCACCAGGCAGGTGACCGTGTCCTCAGCGACCGTGGTCGCGTCGTGTTGCCCACGTAGGGCCAGAGCCTTCTCGCCGAAGAATTGCCCGGGTCCGAGGCACTCGCTCATTGGACGTGCGCCGTGCGCGTCTTCGCCGATGATCCGGACGTGGCCGGAGACAATCAGATAGAGGCTGGTCGCCCGCTCGCCGCGCTCGGCGATCGCGAAATCCGCGGGGAACCACCGCACCGCTACGGCGTCATCGGTAAAGCCCATCGTGGTGAGCTCGTCGGCGAGCAAGGAGAACGCCCGCACGAAGTCAGGGGAGCCGTGAAACGGCGCGGTGTGCGTCGTCAGCCATCGGGCGAGCTCTAGACACAGCGATTCTTGGCGTTGCGGGAACGCGCTGTAACAGAGCCTCGGTGACCAACCATCCGCGCGCGCGACCAGCCGGCACGCCTCCGTGGTGGCGGCGCCTATGGCGATGTGGTCTGGATGCCCATAGCCGCCATCCGGTCCAAACGTCACCACGACGTCGGAACGGAAGTCGCGGATATAGCCCGCCACCCGGGCCGCAACCTCCGCCAGTCCGACATCGGCAAGGGTCCCGTCTCGATAATCCAGGCATTCGACGTGGTGGACACCGAGTCGGGCGCAGGCGGACCTGAGCTCGCGCTCACGTACGGCGCCAAGGGTGGACCGCGTGGAGGCGCGGACGTCATGAATCTGGCCGACCTCGCCACGCGTCGCCGAGACGATCATCGTCTCGCCGCCAGCACTCGCCCACTGGGCCAGCGTTCCGCCGGCGCAGAACACCTCGTCGTCGGGATGCGCGAACACGCCAAGGAGGCGCATTGGTTGGAGGCTCGCTGATTGGCGTCGTCGCATGGCCGTTGTCTCCTCTCGTCGTCGCCCCGACTCCGCGGGGTCATCTCGTCGATTCAAGTGTGCCCTGAACCGATGGGAGTCTTCATGACACGGGGGCACCGTTGGGACACCGCGGACTCACCACTCGCGCCTCGGGAGGCTCCGTCGCACCCCGCCACGCACCAATCCTTCCACTGAACCATTCTGCCCGACCGAGCCGCGGTCGGAGATGATGTTGGCAACTGGCGCGGTCGCCGGAGGGCCGCGCCCAGCGTAGCTGGGCGTGCGGTTGGACGACCTCTCCGCTCGCTTATGGGCTGAGGCTACGCTGGCTAAGTGACTTGGTTCATCGTCGCCGCGGTGGTCGGTAGATCTAACAATGCTGGCCTATGGAGCGCGTCCAAGTGGCGAACTCCCTTGCGCAATGCGCGGCGCCGTGCGAATTTGATTAAGGAGAGTATTGACAAAATTAAGTCGGTGCCATATACTCGCCGGTACGGCGCGCCGGTCGGTTCGGCCGCTTTGTTAAGATCGGCCGTGAAGGGGCATTGCCCATGGATGTCCAGGACGCGCCCTCGCCAGACCGCCAACCACCGCTTGTCACTCCCAGTGGGACGACGGACGCGACGAACGCCGCCGTCACCGCGAGCGCGGCGGCCGCCAAGCCGCGAAATGGTGCGGGCGGTATGCTGGCGCCGCTCCGGCGGCGCAATTTCTCGCTGCTGTTCTCGGGCCAGTTGATCTCCGTTCTTGGCGACCAGGTCTACGGACTCGCGCTGCCCTGGACAATCCTCGTTGTGACGCATGACCCCCGCCAGGTGGCCATCGTGCTCGCGGCCGGCGCCGTCGCGCGCGTCCTGTTGCTCCTCATCGGTGGCGCGCTCGCTGACCGGCTCAATCCCCGCATCGTGATGCTGGTCGCCGACGCTGGAAGGGCGGTTGTAGTCGCCGCGCTTGCCATCATCCTCGTCTTCGGCCTGCCGCCGCTCTGGATCGTGGCGTCCCTAGCGGCGCTCGAGGGTGCTGGTTCCGGCCTATTTGGGCCCGGCATCCCTTCGCTCTTGCCGCGCATCCTTCCGGAGGAGGAGTTGCCGGCGGGCAACGGCCTGGTCATGGTGTTGCAGTACTCGACACTCGCCATCGGACCGCTGCTTGGCGGCGTGGCCACCGCGGCGCAGGCCACTCTGGCGTTCCTGGCCGACGCCGGCTCGTTCATCGTGTCGGCGCTCGCCTTGTTCGCGATGCGGTTGCCTCCCACGGGACTCCTTGCGAATACCGGGGCTGACCAGATGACAGGCGGCGAAGCCACCAACGCGCGCAAGAGCCTGTTTGGCGAGATTCGGACCGGCCTAGCGTACACCTTTGGACATCCGCTCATTCGGTCGACCATGATGGTGACGGTGCTGGGCAATCTGGGATTCGCGGGAACGCTGGGCGTGGCGCTGATCGTGCTGTCGCGCAATCTCTCACCCAGCGCCGTGACACTTGGTATCTTGCTCGCCGCCGCCGGTGTGGGCGGCGTGGTTGGTGGACTGGCCGCGGGACTGCTCGGGCGCCTGCGCCGGCGGGGGGTGGCGGGTCTGCTGCTCTTTGGTGTGAGCGGTATCTTGATGGCGTTCGTACCCGTTGCGGCGGGTCCAGCGGGGCGCCTTCCCGTGGAGCTGGCGCTCAGCACGAACGCGCACATCGCCCTTGTGGCGGGGCTGCTTGGGGTCGTAGGACTGATCCTCGCTCTGGGCGACACGATGTTCATCACGGTGATGCAGCAGCGCATCGCGCCGGAATACATGGCGCGTGTGTTCAGCGCCCAGTTTGTGGCTGGCGGGATCTCGCAGCCGCTCTCGCTGGTTGGCGCTGGCTATCTCGCGGCGGTCTACGGTCCGGGTGTCGCCTTCCTTGCGGGCGCCGGCGTGCTCCTCCTCGGCATCGTCCTGGGCCTGTTGTCGCGAGAACTGCGCGAAATCTAAGCGTACGCGCCAGATGTGTGCCCGGTCCTGGCACCTGGCGCGTTGCCGCCGGGTGGTCCGGCTCTTGCGGCCGGCCGGAGGTTCGCCCGCGGCGCGCCGATAGCCCCAGGCGGGCGGCGTACCACATACCCGCGAGCCGAGGGAGGCAACCTGTGGACATCCAGCGTTTTACTGGCAATCCGATACTGACACCGCGTCCGGAATGTTGGTGGGAGCAAAAGGGGACGCTCAATCCCGCGGCGATCCAGGATGACCAGGGCCGTGTCCACGTGCTCTACCGCGCGGTTGGCTTCGACGGCCTCTCGCGGCTGGGATACGCGATGACGCGTGACGGGTTTCACATCGACGAGCGGCCCACCCTGCCCGTTTACGAGGGCGACATCGACGATCCGTATGCGCGCCTGGGCGTGGAGGACCCACGTATCACGTGGCTGGATGGCCGCTACTACATTACCTACACCCTGGCATCGCTCTACAAAGTGAATGCGCCACCGCGCATTCAGAATGAACAGGCGCCGTGGAGGGTGCGGGCGGGCATGCTCGCCACCGATGACTTCCGGCATTTCGAGGAGTTCGGCCACATCCTGCCCGACCTGGACACCAAAGATGTCGTGCTCTTCCCCGAGCGCGTCAATGGGCGCTATACGCTCCTGCATCGGGTCTGGCCGTCGGTTCAGATCGCCTTTAGCGAAGATCTCCGCCATTGGGAGGGCCACGACACGATCCTCAGTCCACGGCCAGGGACGTGGGAGGGCGAGCGCGTGGGGGCGGGCAGCCCACCGATCAAGACCGAGCTGGGGTGGCTGCTCTTTTACCACGCGAACGAGTACTTCCAGCGCGCGGGGAACGCCAAGCGCTACAGCATTGGCCTGGCGCTACTCGACCTCGAGCATCCCGAGCGCGTGGTGTATCGCCATCCGGAGCCGATCATGCGGCCGGAGGCTGCCTACGAGCGCACGGGCGCGGTCAACGATATCGTGTTCGTGTGCGGCGCGGTGGAGCGCGACGGCCGGTTCTACCTGTATTACGGCGCGGGCGATGGCGTCTCGGCGGTGGCGACGGTGCCCGTAAACGAGGTCCTTGATCTCGTGCGCGCGGGTCTAGCGGGCCAGCGCGGCGCGCCGACGAGTGCGCGGTAGGCGTCCTCACCCCTCACCCCCTCTCCAGTGCGATGGCGAGGGGTAGAGGAACGGCGGCGGGGCGCGGAGTTGCCAGCGGACCACTGCCTGATCGCGGCGCGAGGGACTAGCCGGCGTGCTTGAAGCCGGCGGCGCGCATCGTCAGGGGGTCGCCTTCCGCCCGCACCACGGCGCCGACCACGCGCCCCAGGACCAGGGTGGAATCGCCGGCGAGCATCTGCCCTTCGACCCGACATTCCACCGACGCGATAGCATCCTTCAGCAAGGGGACGCCTGTTTCACCGGTCTCGACGTCCAGCCCGGCGAGCTTTTCGGGCGCGCGAGCCCGCGGCTTGCCGAGGCGACCGGAGAGCTCGCGCTGATCGGCGCTGAAGACGTTGACCGCGAAGAGACCGGTCCGCTCGATCACCGGAAGCGAGAACGAGTCGTTCTGCACCGAGACCACCACTAATGGCGGATCAAACGAAACCTGCGAGAGCCAGTTGGCGGTGAAGCCGTTCAGGTCGTCGCCCGTGCCGACGGTGACGGCGTAGAGCCCGTAGGTAAAGAGGCGGAGGGCCGTCTTCTTGGCGGCGTCATCCATTCGAGAGTCCCTTTCCGTTGCGCGTGAGCTCAGTGAGAAATTGTGAGGCATCGCCGCGATGCGTGGAGGCGATTGCGAGCCCGCGTCAATCCCCATTATAGGCCGCGCGGGGTACACTGCCAGCGGGCTCGCGCACCCCATGGCGGCCGCGCGCGGCGCTGCCGCATCCTGACCAACCGCGCGTGATCGACGCTCGCGTGATCGACGCTCGCGTGATCGACGCTCGCGTGATCGACGCTCGCGTGATCGACGCTCGCGTGATCGACGCTCGCGTGATCGCGGCGAGCGCTCTTCGACGAGCACGAATGGAGACGGCGTTGGAATCGACAAATCGCGGGGCCGAAGTCACCGAGCGAATTCGCGAGAGCTATCGGCCGCTGGACGAGATGCTGGCTGGGCTGGACGACGCGCGGATGCTCGTCCCAGGAGTGAACGGCGAGTGGACCGCCAAGGACACGCTGGCGCACATCGCATGGTGGGAGCGTCACGCGGTTCGGCGGCTGCGCACGGGACGTGACGATCTGGCGCCGGACGACGGGAACTGGGAGCCGGTGGTGAATCACGTCAACGCGGAGGTCTACGCCGAGAATCGCGACCGGCCGCTGGCCGAGGTCCGGGCCGAGTTCCACGCGGCGCACGCGGAAGTGTTAGCGATGATCGCCGACCTGCCAAACTCCGTGCTGGCATCCGATGCGATCATCGAAGCCATCGCGGTGGACACCTATGGGCACTACCCCGAGCATGTTGAGGCGTTGCGCTCATGGATCGCGGGTTCGAGCGCATAGGTCTAATACCAAATCGTGGTGAGAAGGTGGCCCGGGCGGTTGAAAGAACACGGACGTTCAACCGAACGCCCCTACAAAGCCTACGGCCGCGAAGTCCCGCGTCGGGGACTATCCTGAATCGGGACTCACCGGAACGGAGGCGCGCCATACGTATCGGGGTCAATCTGGGGCCGACGGGCGACTGCGTCGCCATCCTGGGGGCCGCCCGCGCGGCCGACGCCGCGGGCTTCGAGGCCGTCGGCTTCCTCGATCATTACCACGCGGACAAGCTGGAATGGCCGTACCTCTGCGGCTGGTCACTCTACGGCGCGCTCGCCCTGGCGACGACGCGCATCCACCTCGTGCCGATGGTAATCGACCGGCTGAATTACCTGCCCGGCGTGCTTGCCAAGGAAACGGCGGCGCTGTCCTGGCTCAGCGGCGGTCGTTTCGAGCTGGGCATCGGTGCCGGGGACTTCTTCGAAGAGGCCCGCGCCTGGGGCCAGTCCGTACCGGACGCCATGGCCCGCGTAACCGGCCTGCGCGAAACCGTGGAAGTCCTGCGCCACATCTGGAGTGGTGAGCGTGTCACGTTCGCCGGCGAGCATCTCCACCTCGTCGAGGCGGCCGCGGTACCCGCGCCGCCCGCTCCGCCGCGGGTGGTCGTGGGTGTCGGGCGATCGCCGCGCCTGCTGCGCGACGCCGTGACCTACGCGGACGAGATCAACGTCTACGCCGACGACGAACTCATCGGGCGAGCACGAGACGCCATCGCCGCCGCGGGACGCCAGGTCGCGCTCTCGGTGTTTGTTTGGGACTGGCCCGACGACCTCGCCGGATCGCTGGCCCGGTGGGAGCGCCTCGGCGCCGAGCGCGTCTTTCTCACGTTCTGGCATCCGTTCGACATGCTCGACCGAGCACGGATTTTTCTTGGCTGATATGCCTGCGCGGTCCGGACACGACGGGCGCGGCCAAGCACGACAAAAGGGCGCCACTCCTCACGGAGCGCACCCTGATCGCGAGCGGGATTCTACTCGGCGCCTTGCTCGGCCGTGTGCAGGCGGTGCATCAGGCGCGACTTGCGGCGCGACGCGTTATTGCGATGCAGCACGCCCTTGCTCACCGCGCGATCGAGATTGCTGATGGCCTCACGAATCGCCTCGGCTGTCTGGGGATCGGCGGGATCAGCGGCGATGGCACTGCGCGCCTTGGTGACAAAAGTGCGCACCGTCGACTTGACTGACTTGTTGCGGGCGCGTCGCTTGGCCTCGATGCGCATGCGCTTCTTGGCCGACCTGAGATTGGGCATAGACCCTGGTTCCTCCTCCGCGTGCGCGGATCGTGTGTGACCGAGCGTGGCGAACGCTGGCGGTGACGTGCGTTCGCTCCGCCAACGCGGTCGATAGCGTGGGTTTGCCCCAGCGTCAAGTCAAACATCACGTCAAACGATCGCGTCGTGACGACGGTCGAGACGACGAAGGCGTGCGCGGGCCGCGCTCACCACAAGGGCACCAGATTAGTATACAAAACCCGCCGCTCACAGGCAAGGGTTTGTCGTGCCGAATTTCTCACGTGCCGAGTTTCTCATTGGCATGCGCCGGGACACGCGCTCGGCCGAGCGAATTATCACTTGCGCCACAAGTCCATCACCGGTATACTGCGAGAGCGGTCGCGCCGTGTGCTTCGGTGCGGGGGCACGGGCCTTCATGGCGGGGCGCGCCGACCGCTGGCGACACCCGCCAGCGCGGCAACAAGGACGGGGCGGTTCTGGCCGTGCCCACTGGCGGATTCACCATGTGCGCGGGTGCGAGGGAGCGGACGACAATGCTTCAGGTGTGGCGGCGGGAGGCACGGATGGGGCGGATGAGGGTGGCCACGGCGCGAGGCCGTAAGCCGGGCAGGCGAGAGCGCCTGGTCGCGGTTGGACTGGTGGCGTTGGTCGCCCTCCTGGCCGCCTGCGCCTCGGCGCCGACAACCGCACATGTCGCGACTAAAACCGCCGCCGCGCCACCCACGACCGTCCCCGCCGGTCCGACACCAACTTTGGCGCCCACTCCGGTCGCCATCACCGATCTGAACGCGTTCCGTACGCGCCTCGTCAACGCGTATTCTGGCAATCACTGGACGCGCGTCGCGCCGCTGCTGAGTCCGCAGTTCTCGTTCCAGACGGAGTATGCCGGCTCACAACTGCTGATGCCGACCTCGTTGGCCAACCTGCAACATGAATATGGCCGGGGCGAGCCGTGGTCCGCAAGCTCCGACTACGAGATGTCCGTGCTCTCGTGCTACTCGGAAAATACTCCGGCGAGTCAGGTCATCGGCTTTGACGGGAGTGACGGGCACATCGTGCTCTTTGGCATCAATAAGTACCAGGGATACTGGGTCGTGTCCTGGGGATTCGACGATCCTATCGGCCAGGCCGGCTTCTGCGTCACTGGCGATTAAGCTCGCCGCCAGGCCCACACCGCCTCCGCCACGACGAAAGCGATCGTCACCGCGGCGAGCAATGGTGTCCAGACACGCAGGGCCGCCAGCGCCAGATTCGCCACCACGAGCACGGCCAGCATGAGGCCCTGGCGGCGCGCCAGTCGCCGCTCGCGTTCACGTGGCAGCTCCCATAATAGACGCTCTCCCAGCGCGCGGACCAACGGGACGAGCGTCCAGACGAGCGCCACCAAGAGGAGCGCGCCGCCGATCGAGATGGCGAGCCAGCCGCGCGGTGGGACGGCATGGGCGTATACCAGCGGCGGAACCCAGGCCGCCCCGGCGCGAACCAGGGCAGGATGCCGCCGCGCGCCGCGTGGGAGCGCCCCCAGCAGGCTCGCGACTTCCGCCAGGCGCAGCAACGTGAGCCTCCTCACTCTGGCGCGGGCCACGGGCTAACCGTCAGCGCTTGAAGATGGAGAACGGTTTGTCATCGCGGGCCAGCGGCGCGGCCTCTCGCGCCCGCGCGGCCACCTGCTCCGATCCAAAGAAGCGCCGCCACTCCTCAGGGGCATCCTTGCTTTCGCCGCCGTGCGGCGTGATGCGGGGACGCACCCGGCAGATGACCGGCGTGTTGACGGCGCTGCCCGCCACAATCGCCTGCCCCTTGGAGAGAGCAGGCAGGTTGCCTAGCAGATCGTGCCCAACGCCTTCAACGGCGGTCGCCACGCTCTTCTGGTCCACGTCGTTGACGATGCGCATGATGCACTGCGTCAGGCATTGACTGAGCACATCTGGATCCAATTTGCCCGGGCGCTGGCTGATCAGTCCGACCCCGATGCCGAACTTGCGGCCCTCGGCCAACACCTGCTTCAGTTGGCGAGTGCTCACCACCTCCTGCCCGTGTGGGGCGAAGTGGTGCGCCTCTTCAAGGAGCACGAAGGCGGGATAGGGCAGGTACTGTTCGTCGCCATCCCGCACCTTGCCACGCTCGGTGTCCAGCCGAGCGTGGAAGAGTCGGCGAAGGAGTGTCGCCACGATGACCGTCTGGTCGCGCTCGTCCACCTCGTTGAGCTGAAGGACCGTGCACTGGCCGGGCCGGAAGATCTCGCGGAGGTCGAGGTGCTGGTGTGTGTCGAAGACCATGCTGTTGCGGTCCCCGAGCCGACTCTCAATCTTCCAGCCCAGGGCGGCCGCCGTACTGTTGCCGCTGTCGTCGCCGTACTCCTCATTGGCCTCGCGCTTGAGGGCGAGCACCGCGTCTTTGAGCTCCGCGGCCGACCACGGCTGCCCCTTCTTGGCGCTCTTCAGGTTATTGAAGGCCCGACCCAGGAAGTAGTGCTGCTTTTCTGTCAGGTCTGGTAGGAGATACCGCAGGTCACTCAGGTCCAGGGTTGAGAGGCGCACTTTGACCTGGTCGTGCAGATAGACCCGTGTCTGCGCGCGATACCGCTCGTGCGGACGCGCCGTGCGCCCATTGGCGGCGCCAGGTGCCGCGCCGGCTTCCTCGGCGAACGCCGGGTGGTTGGGCATATCCTGCAGCGTCCCGTACTCGCCGTGCGGGTCCACGATCAGCACCGCCGCACGGTTGTTCGGCCGCATCAGCTCCTCGATGATCACGCTCGCCAGATAGCTCTTGCCCGCTCCCGTGCTGGCGATAATGGCCAAGTGCGTGCTCACTAGCTCCTTGACATCGAGGACCACGGGCACCGCGCCCTCGGCTCGCGTCAGCAACGAACCGATGTGGGCGCCGCCGAACTCGCCGGCGCGCTTCTTGCCCAACACACGCGCCAACGCGTCATCTTCGGCCAAATAGATCGGCATCCCCGATTCTGGCGGGATCCACGGATTGACGAACGTTCCGAGGTCCGCGTCGTAGTACCCCAGGATTGCCACATGCAGCTCGAAGAGATCGTTCGCCAGCTCGTCGTATCCGACGAGCGCCGCCACCTGGCTGGGCGGGACCGTTGGCTCGGAGAGAAACGTGTCCGGGTACAGCTGGACGGGAACCCGTCGCTGAATGCGCCCCAGGACCTGCCGCGCCGGGCCGCCGTCCCCATTGGATCTCGATGGCTCACCATCACCGGCGCCCTGGTCGCGCGCGCCGATCTGGCCAATATGGTAATAGACGTATTCGCCGTTTTTCAGCAGGCGGTGCTCATCCCGCGAGATGAACGTATACTCGTGGATCGTCTCTCCAGGTCCCTTGGTGATGCCTACCGGTGTCGAGTCAGGGTCAGCCATGTATGGCGCTCGCTCTCTCCCGCAACATGATGGTTAGCCGGCGGTTTGTACCTTTAGCCGCCAGGCGAAATTCCGCTTGACGATCGCGAGGAGCGCGGTGTTGGCCGGAAACGCTCGCTCTAGCCGCTCGATGATCTGGAGGGCGACAATCGGCAGCAGGGGGTGGTCCTGGGCGATGATGTGCGGGAGATAGCCCATGTGCAAGTACGTCGCGCTGCCACCCGGGGCGCCGCCATCGGCGAAGTGATGGAAGGCGCGCAGATCAATTTCGGAGAGTGTTGACACCACAGCCCCCAGATCAGGGGCTACCTCCGGTACGCCGTGGCGAACCACGTACGCCGGCGTTGCCGCGCCGCCTCCGCGCCGCGGGCGTGTCAGCGCGACCGGATCAATGCGCCCCCCATGAGGTCCCGCGCCGCCGGTGCCATTCACTCCGCTCACTCCGTACGCGGGGTTGGTTGCCGACAACGTGCCCAGGAGCATGATCGAAACAAGCACGGCGCGCTCAGATAGGTAGTCCGGCGAGAAGAGTGCCACCTGGGTGTCATTGGAAAGTCTCGGGCCCAGCGTGCCAAACGCCGGATTGACCAGGATGGTATCAAAGATCACGCCGATGGCCCAGGCACGCGCGTCGGCGTCCTTGGGCGCGAGCGCGTCCGCGATCCCCGCTCCGACATGCTCCAGCGCCGCCACGTCCGCCGCCTCGGGCGCCCTCAAGGTGGCCGACGGCGCCAGTTCGTCGGCCCGCAGGGGCACACGAACGAAGCTGCCAAACGCGAAGTCCACCGGACGCGGTGGCGCGGCCACCTCGCCTTCGCCAAAGATCTGGCAGACGTAGCGGACGTGCGAGTCTGACTTGACGATCTTGCCCAGCTCAACGCTCGTGCTCATGCCGCACTCCCGAACCCGCGCACGCAACCGCGTGTCACGCCCCGCGCGGCCATTTTCCGCGCCGCCGGGCGGCAACCTGGCGTCCTCCAACTGAGTATACCACCGCCCTCCGGATGAAGGGTGGTCGGGCTAGCCAGCCTGGTATGGAGCGGGAGAAAGGCGCGCAACCGTGCGGCGCCGGTGGGCGCCGCGCGCGTCGGGCGCGCATCCGTGCGCCCATTCGATTTCAACTGAAGAGCGAATTAGCGGTAGGTGACCGCACGACACGCGGATGTGCGTGACCGCCAAAGGCGGGCGGATTGGCTGGGGACGCCTGCGGAATTGAAGTTCCGCGACTAATCCTGGCTGGCGAGCGGGGTGCGCAAGTGATGGGGTGCGCGGCGAGTGTCCCCTCCAGGGGCAAGCATGGTGGCCCACCGAGGAGATGCCCCGAGAGTCGTGGCGGGGGCGCGCGAGTGGGAGTGTACGCGAGTGGGCTCTGGCTGCGACGGAGTTCACCGGCGAGGCTCCCTTTCGGCAGGTATTGCACCCGGACTGTAGCGAGGACTCAAGATTGCGGGCGGCGCACGCTTGACGGAGCGCGCCGCCTGCCGTATACTCTCCACGACAGGCAGACGTCCTGGTAGCGCGACCCCACCGCAACGGGGCGCGGGAGGTGCGGCATGGCGGAGAGCGAAGTGAAGACCACCCCGATGACGACCGCTGAGGCCGGGCGTAAGGGTGGTAGCGCGGTACGCGATAAATATGGCGAGGACTACTATCGGCGCATCGGCAAAATCGGCGGCACCGCGCTGAAGGACAAGCGTGGGAGCGACTATTACCGCGCGATCGCCAAAAAGGGTGGCCGCGCGAATGTGGATAAGTACGGCCCCGAGCACTTCTCCGCGATGGGCAAGAAGGGTGGGAACTCCACCAAACGGCGCCAGCCGGCCGACTTCTACAGCCGCATTGGCAAGCTCGGCGGCGCCGCCAAGCGCCGCCGCAAGACGCCAACGCCCTAGCACGCCACCAACCCGCGCCTAGTCGCCAGCGTCCGCCATCCCCGCCCGTGCGCCGATGGCGGCCATGCCGTCCTGGATGAGGGCGGGCACCTTCGCCGCCGACGCCTGCGAGGCCGTGCGCAGCGCGCTCTTGATCGCTTTGGCGCCCGAGCGCCCGTGCGCGATGATGGAGACCCCATTCACGCCAAGCAGCGGCGCCCCGCCATATTCCTCGTAGTCAAACTCGCGCCGCACTTTGCCGAAGGCTCCCTGTGCCAGTAGCCCGCCCGCCATCGTGAGCGGATTCGACGTGATGGCGCCGCGGATGGCGCCGAGAAGCAGCCTTGACAAGCCCTCGCTAGTCTTCAGCAGGACGTTGCCCACGAATCCGTCGCAGGCCACCACGTCCACCGACCCATCGAAGACATTGCGGCCTTCGACGTTGCCGATGAAGTTCATCCGCGCCGGACCCGCCGCCGCCTTCAGCAGTTGGTGCGCGGCCTGGGTGAGCTGGTCGCCCTTCGTTGCTTCCTCGCCATTCGAGAGGAGGCCCACGCGCGGATTTGGCACGCCGAAGACCTTGTCCATGTAGACGGCGCCCATCAATGCAAACTGCACCAAATAGGTCGGCTTCGAGTCGGTGTTCGCGCCGACATCCGCCACCAGACAGCGGCGCCCGTTCGCGGACGGGAAGACCGCACCCAACGCCGGCCGCTCGACCCCGGGGATCCGCCGCAACGTAAAGAGTGACGCGGCGAGCATGGCCCCACTGTTGCCGGCCGTGACAGCCGCTCCAGCGCGCCCATCACGCACCAGTTCGAGGGCGACGGTCATCGAGTTGCGGCGCTTCGCGCGCACCGCCTCGGCGGGGTGTTCGTCCATCCCGATGACCTCGTCAGCGTTGGCCACCTCGAGGTTCAGGCCAGTGATGTTATGGCGCGCGAGCTCCGTGCGCACCGTCGCCTCAGGGCCAACGAGGATAATCCCTAGCCCCAGCTCGCGCGCCGCCTGGACGGCACCGAGCACCACCTCGCCTGGTGCGTTGTCGCCGCCCATAGCGTCCAGCGCCACGGGCAGGCGCCCGCGCGCCCTCACCGACACCTCGCTCACGTCGCGCCCCCTTATGCGATCACGACCCTACTGGCGCGGATCCCCGATCGTCTGCCGCACCAGGCTGAGGAGGGCATTGAGATCGAACGGCTTGGTCACGACCTCCACGACGCCCAGCTTGCGGAACGCGTCTTCTTCACGCTTGGCGTCCTGATGCGCGGTCACGATGATGACCGGAATGTTGGCCGTGGACGGGTCCATGCTCATCAGGCGCAACTCGTCGCGCCCGTCGAGGTAGGGCATCATCAGGTCGAGCAAGATCAGGTCGGGGTGGAGATCGCGGACCGCGTCGAAGAAGCGGAGACTCTGCGTCGTCTTGGAGGTGTCGTAGCCCTCCTGGTCCAGCGCCGAGTGCAACAGCTCGGCGATGGCTGGATCGTCGTCGGCGATGAGGATGCGTTGAGCCATGGGAGTACACCGTCCTTCTTGCCGCGGCGCCGCGGGGGTGCTGTTCGGTCGCCACATGCCACATGAGGTCGCGCGAGCGGAGTGGCGCAGGGCGCATCAGGCGTGGACGCGCCCGCGCGCCCGATGGCGCGGGGCCGGCACCTTCGCGCATTGTACCCCGTGCGAGATTGGAAACGCCAAACGCTTACCCGATAGTCGTGTTGAGCTCGCCTGGCGTGCCTGGCTGGCGTGGCGAAATGCGGGCTGGTAGCCACGCCGCCCGCCCGCCAGCCTTGACGCGGGCCCAGCGGTGGGGTATGATGTGGGCGCCCCAGATGGGTACCTTAGGTGGGTAGCTCAATAGGTAGAGCAGTGGTCTCCAAAACCACCGGTTGCAGGTTCGAGTCCTGTCCCACCTGCCACGTCGTCCCAGAAACGTAGGCGCCGCGCGAATCGCGCGGCGCCTTTGCGCTAGGCTTCAGACTCAGTGTTGGCTCGCCCATGCCGCGAGCAGCTCGTGCTCCCGGTCAGGTGGGAGGCCCGCGCGCCATGCCTGGTCCGCCGGACGCGTCGCATCCCAGGCCAGGGTGTCGCGCACGGTCTCCGCGAGCGGCCGGAAGGTCAGGCCTGCCGCCAGCGCCCGGGAGATGCTGACCGCGCTCACGTTCACACCCTCCGCCTCGGGCACCCAGAGCGGCACCTCGATCCACGGGCCGACGCCTTGCCCAAGCAGGAATGCCTCGTCCATCCAGACCAGCTCGGCATCGCTCCCGCTCACCGCGCGGCACGTCTCCAGCACCATGGCCATCGTCAGCGGATTGGCAGGACCCGTCGCGTTGAACGTGCCGACTGTTCCCGCCTCGGCCAGCCGCACTATCCACGCCGCCAGGTCGCGAACGTCGATGAACTGCACGGGTGCCTCGGGTCGGCCTGGCGCGAGCACCATGCCACCGCGCGCAATCCGGTGCGGCCAATAGGTGAACCGGTCGCTGGGGTCGTAAGGTCCGACGATCAACCCCGGCCGGATGATGACGGCCCGTCCGGGCAATGCCTCCTCCGCCGCGCGTTCACAGAGTCCTTTGAGCGCGCCGTACGTCGCGCCAGTCACCTCCTCGGTCGTCGGGTCCCCCAGGGTCGCCAAGGGGTACTCTTCGTCGAATCCTGGCCGAAGGCGCGCTTCGTCGTAGGCCGAGACGCTGGAGACGAAGAGATATCGTCCAACCGCGGGGGCGAGGAGCCGCGCCGAGTCCCGCACAACTCGTGGCACGTAGCCACTGGTGTCGATAGCCACATCCCACTGGCGACCGACGAGCGCGCCGAGGTCGCCGTCGCGATTGCCGCGGAGCCACTCGACCTCGGGCGCCGGACCCGCCTCGTGCTGTCCGCGTGTGAAGATCGTCACCGCGTGTCCGCGTGCGCAAGCGGCGTCTACCAGATGCCGGCCCAGGAAGACCGTGCCGCCCAGGATGAGGATTTTCACGCGTTGCCTCCTTCATCGCGCGCGGTGAGCAAGGCCACCCACAGCATGCTCACCACGCGCGAACGAACATCACCGCAAGAGCCCACTCACCTCTTTACGTCCTTCGCGCCCAAGCGCTTCGGGGCCGGCTGGCTTGTCCAGCGCACTGCGCGCTTTCCAATCTTCCAGCGCCAGCACGTCATCCACGATACCATAGTCCTTCGCCTGCTCGGCGCTCAGGAAGAAGTCGCGCTCGGTGTCGTGGCGGATGCGATCCAGCGGCTGGCCGGTGTGGAGGGCGATGACGTCGTTGAGCACATCGCGCGTGTGGAGCATTTCGCGGGCGTGGATGTCGATGTCGGTCACCTGGCCGGCGACCCCTTGGCCCTGGATGAGCGGCTGGTGCAGGTGAACGCGGGCATGGGGCAGCGCGAAGCGCCGGCCCGGGTCGCCTGCCATCAAGAGGATGGTGCCAAAGCTCGCCGCCTGGCCCACGCAGTAGGTCGCGACCGGGCAGCGCAGGGAGCGCATGGTATCGTAGATCGCCATGCCGGCCGTGATCACGCCGCCCGGCGAGTTTATGTAGATGCTGATCTCGCGGTTCGAGCTTTCGCTGGCCAGAAAGAGCAATTCGGCCACGATGAGCCCCGCCATCTGCTCCTCGATGGGGCCGTTGATCAGAATGATGTGCTCGCGTAGCAGCCGCGAAAACAAGTCATAGGCACGCTCACCGCGCGTGCTGTTCTCGATGATGGTCGGCACCAACAAATTCACGTCGCGCATGGTCTTGCCTCCTCCTGCGCTCACTCGGCGTCGTCCGCGCGAGCACGGACGAAATAGTAGTAGAGTCGTGGGCTCGATCGGCCAGTTGGCGCGTCTACCACGGCGGCCAATAGCCAACCTTCGGCGCCCAGTGCATTCAATCGGTCATCCGTGGGCGGCTCCTCCTCACGGGGATCGACGACCACCACGCGGTAATCCCAGCGCGGTGCGGGCACGCGTTCAAAGACCACCGGCAGCGGCAGGGGCGGATAGGGATCGTGTCCAGGTGACCGAGGCTCCTGGTCTCTCAGGCGTCTTGGATAAGGTGGAATGAGCATGGCAAACTCCTTTGGCGTTGCCCGGATGCCGGCTCGCGGTCCAGGACCTGGTTGGACTCGTTTCGGCGTGTCCACTCTGGGATACACCTTGTTCACACCTTGTACGATAGCCGTCGCGGCAGTATGATTGAACGCAAAAGCGATGCTCTCGGCATGTCTGGGCGCGTCGCGTATGCCGAGAGCATCGGTCGGAGGAGGGGCCACCAGATGGCAGACCTGCAAGAGACCATTGGCACAGTCATCCGGCAGGAGCGGCACGCGCGGGGCATGACGCTCAAGGAGCTTGCTAGCCGCTCCGCGCTCTCGGTGGTCTACCTCGGTGAGCTGGAGCGGGGGAAAAAATACCCGTCCGGTATCGTTCTCGAGCGCATCGCCGAGGCGCTTGATCTCTCTGTGGCCGATCTGTTGGTATATGTTGCTGAAACACTGCGCGCGGTGGAGGCGCCAGTGATCACGCACGCGATGGGCTTCCGCGCGCCGGGCCGGGGCGAGACCACGCCGCGCGCTTCGATCATGAACATCGTCGGCCTGCTGGTGGCGTGAGCGGGCTCTGAGCGCGCCCGCGCGAGGCTGTGGGCCGCATGGCCCCATTTGGCATGTCCCACGTGAACATGGTGTCCCCGCTCCGTTGTGGAGATTGGTGGGATCGTCCATCAAGGCCAGTGGGCCACCAAGCGGTGCTCCCGGTTGGTCAATGGGCGACGAATGGTGATTTCGCGCGGGATCCGTCGGAAAACGCGACTCGCGGATGACGATTGCCCCCACGCATGCGCTGTGTTATACTGGCGCGGCCAGCCAGCCCGGAATCGTCCGGTCGGTGTGGAGGTGGTGGCGCGGGGTCGTGGAGACGCCGGGCCGAGAGCGGCGACCCGCGCGCGGACCGCGCCGGGCGCGGCCGCTCCGTGGTGAGAGCAGGTAGGAGCTCATGGGTAAGTACAAGCAATGGCTGCACCATCAGGAGGTGGGTCGGCGTCTGCGCGACCAGATTGCCACCCTCGAACAGGAGCGCGAGCGTGTCCAAAAGATGGCGCCACCGCATCCGACGACACTGCCCGAGCTGGATAATCCATTGATCGCCGCCTTGCTCGCGTTCACTCGCCAGGGCAACCCGCTCGGTGGTAGCTCCAGTTCCGCCCTGCCCACTTTTGCTGGCTCAAGCTCCGGCGCGCCTATCAGCACGCCGCTGAGTGCCGCGGCGAGCGGCGCCGACCTTCCCGCTATGGCTGGGCTGCCCGCTATGGCTGGGTTGCCCGCCGGCGATTCGTCGGCCGCTGGCGCGCCCGCGCCAGGCGCGGATGGCTCCGACACCGTCGGCGGCTGGTGGCAGCGCTACAAGCCCGACGACCAGGCATAGGGGAAGGGGAGGGGGAGGACTCAATGGCCGATTCGACCATCGTCACGAAGATTTACGAGCAAATCCCGCTCGAGGGCATGCAGCAGGTCTCTGACAGCTACATGGCCTGGTATGTTGACCGGGTGACTCGCCAGCTCGACGAGACCATGTCCAATCTGCGCGCCGAGCTCCGCGATAACGACCAAAAAGAGGCGTCGTATCGCCCCTCGCCACAAGAGCTCGAGTCCATCGAGCGGTTGCAGCGGAGCGGTGTGACCGGCGTGGATCTGCTTGACCGCATGGTCGAGCAGGGCGAGGATTGGCTGCTGGTCAGCATGCGCCGGCTTGACCACTTTGAGCGCACCGGTCTCGCGCCGAAGGACTATTCCACCTGGTGCGAGCATGCTCTGAGCGGCGCCTATGACTGGATTGACCACGAGCGCCTGGGTGGCTCGGGGGGAGGCATGCCGCGGGGGGGGGCGCCGACCGGCGGCCCGAAGCCCGCCGCGGTTCCTGATTGGCTGGCTGGCCGGCAGGGTTCGCGCGGGGAAGAGCGGCCCACGGCACCCGTGCCGAGTGTTGCCCAGGCGCCGAAGCCAGGGGACCCCGCCTGGGGCAATGGCCAGGCCGCTGGGCGCCCGGCGCCGCAGGCCGATGGCGCGGACGGTGATGGCCGCCGCAACATCTTCCGGATCTTCACCAACTAGGGACCGGCCCGTTCTCCCCACTCCGTGCGAGCACGATCACTCGGGGTCCGCGCGCGACACGCGTCGCGCGCGGACTTCTCGTGTCTTCACACCCTTGCGCAAGCCTGGTATCATTGCGGAGTGCGCCGGAGCTCGTCCGTTTCCTGACCGTTTCCGCATGGGGACCGCGTTGGATTAGCCCGCCGGCGCGATTGCGTTTTCCTGGCGCAATGGACCGGAAGGGGAGATCGCCATGGCATGGTCCGAAAACCTCGCCGACACGATGGGCAGCGGCACCTCTATCCCCTGGGGACTCTGGCAGATGGTTGGGCAGGCGGGCGTCATCGCCCTGGCGCTGTTGGCTGGGATCGCGAGTACACGCTGGCGTGTCGGTGGGGCGCTTGGCGAAGGGGCCGCCCTGCTCTATGCCGGCATGGCCTGTTTCGCCGTCGGGCACGTCGCCGCGTTCGTCACCTCGTGGGCGGTTCCTACGTTTCCGTCCTGGGAACTCTTCATGATGAATCATGGTGGCGCCTTTGTGGCGCTGACCCTCATCAGCGCCAGTTTCTGGCGGGTCCGTCAAGCGATTGGCAAGTCGGCGCGAACGGACTTCATCACATTCCTGGTGGCCACGCTGCCGTTCATCGCCATCTGCTTTCTTGGGCTTGCCGCCGTTGGGCACGCGCTACCGGTACTTGGCGCACCACCCGCCCCGATGGGCGCAAGCATAGGCGGCATGAACGCCATGATGGGGGGCACCGACGCGATGCGCGAGCTCGAGAATGGGGTCACGCTCGGGAATGTCGGCGTGGATGGCGCGATCCTCTGCGTGGGCCTGCTCACCGTCGGACTTGGGCCGTCTATCGATCTGGGCGGGGCGCTGGGCCGGTCACTGCGCATCTCGCTCATGGGCGTCACGGCTCTGGCCCTGGTCTACCCGGGCACGACCCTTGCGACCGTGTTTCAGCCGGCGCTGACGCCGTGGCTGGAGATGGCGCTCTGCTTCACGGTCTCGTGCGCCTTCGTGATCTTCGTCGCGAGCATCAGCGCGGCGCGCGTTCTGGGCACGACGCGCCCGGTAAGCGAGTCTTGGGCACCGGTGCTCGCTCCGCCGCGGCCGCCGCGCGTCCGACCGATGTACCCGTACTAGATTGCGGGCGCGACGCATTCACGGCCGCTGTCACCTCCAGCGCGAGTCCGCGCGGCCCGCCTCTTCGCGCCAACTCACCCGGCCAGCCAGAACACTGGCACGGCCGCGGCAGCCCCTGGGAGCGCCACCATGATGTCCGTCGAGGAGGCCCGCGCGACTATTCTCGCGCGCTTCACCCCACTGGGCAGTGAGCTAGTCTCACTTCTCGCCGCCAGCGGGCGCGTTCTGGCCCAAGAGGTCGTCGCGCGCGAAGATCTGCCCCCGTTCGCCAACTCCGCCATGGACGGCTACGCCGTGCGCGCAGGTGCGACCGATGGGGCCGCCGCGGACCGTCGCGTGCGCCTCCGCCTGTCCGGAGAGGTGCCGGCGGGGAGCGTGTATTTAGGCACCCTCGACGCTGGCGCGGCGATCCGTATCCTGACTGGCGCCCCAATGCCCGCGGGCGCGGATGCCGTGATCCAGCAGGAGCTCACACGGTCCGCGGACGATTGGGTGGAGGTCGAGGCCGAGGTCACACCGGGCACCAACGTCCGCGAGGCCGGAAGCGATGTCCAGCAGGGCACGGTGGTCCTTCGGTCCGGCATCGAGATCGGTCCCGCCGAGATCGCTTTGCTGGCCGCGCTTGGTATCGACCCGGTGTCCGTGGCGCGCCGTCCCAGAGTCGCGCTGCTCGCCACTGGCGACGAGCTGGTCCCGGCGAGCGATCCGCTGCTACCGGGTCAGATCCACGACAGCAACGCGCCACATCTCAACGCCGCCGTCGCGCTCGCTGGGGCGGAGCCATGGCCGCTTGGCATCGCACGCGACCGCGCCGACGACCTCCGCGCGCACCTCCGCGCGGCGGCCGGGGCCGACCTGATCCTGACCACGGGCGGTGTCTCCGTCGGTACCTATGACCTGGTCAAAGACATCCTCGCCGAACAGGGCAACGTCGAGTTCTGGCGTGTGCGCATGCGGCCGGGCAAACCGCTGGCGTTTGGTATGCTCGGCAACACCCCGCTGCTGGGTCTGCCGGGCAATCCCGTGTCCACCGCGGTGACGTTCGAGCTCTTTGGCCGTCCCGCCATTCGCCGCATGCTGGGGTGTTCCGAGCTCCTTCGGCCCGAGGTTGAGGTGGAACTGGCTGGCGAGCCTTTGGAGCGGGCGGACCGGCGGCATTTCGTGCGGGCGCGTCTCGCCTCACGCGCGGGCCAGCTCGTGGCCACGCCCACGGGCCCGCAGGGCTCGCACATCATCACGTCCCTGGTTGGCGCCAGCGCTCTCATCGTGGTCACAGAGGGCTCTGGTGTCGTGCGGCCAGGTGACCACGTCCCCGCACTCCTGCTCGACCAGGCACATTGGGAAGCGTCATAGGTGGACGCCGTCGGTGGACGCCGTCGGTGGACGCGTTGGCGTGCCGCGATTACCTGACACTGGGCTCGCGGCCGACTACCTGGAGGACGCCCGTCGCCGCCAATTCGCCCGCAAGTTGTAGAATATGCCCCTCAGGCGCCTGGAGAGTCGCCGCGATGCCACCCACGGAGCTGATGCCATCCACGGCCGTCAGCAGGCGCCATTGGTCGCGCGTGAGCTGGACGGCCACTCCGCTGTCCGGATCGACGTCGACGAAGTCCACGATGGCGTCGCGCGCCACAGGGATGCTCTCGCGCATTGGCGCGGCGTACTGAGCGTGCTGGAGCGCCTGGTTCACCAACGGGCCGATCGGGAGCGGAAGGGCCACCCTGCCCCCGGGCAGTCCGACATTGTCCTCGAAGTAGAAGTCGCCATCGACCCACGTGAGTATCACGGTCAGCAGGGCCAGTGCGTCATTGACCGCCCAGGCGCGCAACTGCTCCTGGTTGAGCATCCGCGCGCTCATAAGCGCGCGCACGAGCTGGACATCGGGGATGGCTCCCGCTTGGGCGAAGGAGACGCCGGTGGCCTCCTCGATTTGCTCCGGACTGACAATGCCCGCCTTGGCGAATTGCTGCGCGAGGAGCTGACCGGGACCGCTGCGCTCGGCCAATAACCATTGCCCAACTGAACAATAGATGGAAGCCCGGAGCGCGCCATTGGTTAGTGTCAAGCGCCCCGTCCGCTGACCGGTCTCAATTGAGTCCAAAACGTCGGGCAGCGCATAATCACGCAGATTGCCGGCGAACTCCATCATGTTTGGCCCCCAATCGCCGTCCCGGCCACCTGAAGCACGGTCGCGTGACACGATGCCCCATATCCGGGCAGGCAATCAGCGCTGTGTATTCGGGCAACCACCGCGGACACGTACGCGAACATCCGGCACCGCCAGAATCGTCAGCAGCGGTGTCATGACATCGCGACAGCGCCGGCCCGGCGGTGAAGCGGGCCGGCGCGCGGGCGGAGGGAGAGGGATTCGAACCCCCGGACCTTTCGGTCAACGGTTTTCAAGACCGCCGCATTAAACCGCTCTGCCATCCCTCCAGTGAAGTGCCTGGGACGCCACGGCGCGCGTCCACTCGCCAGTTTACGTCATAGTCCCGATCCTGGCAAGTGGCTGAACCATCGCGCATCGTGGGTTATGTGGCCCGGCATTGACAGCATGCGGCCGCACCAATCGCGCGTGGCGACTCCGATCCGCATCAACTCAGTGAGCGGGTGACGGTCTCGCGCGCTCGCAGACCGAACACTTGGAGCTCGCCGAGAAACACGTGGGGATCGAAGGCGAGCTCCGCCCCAACCGTTCCGGTGCTCAGCACGGCGCCACTGGCCAGCAAAATCCCGGCGATGGCCAGTGGTACGCCGGTATCAACATCGCCCGCCGCCGCGGCCCAGGGCTTGTATGGCAGCGCGACCACTTCCTCGACGAGCTCTACCGTGCGCTCGTCGCGCGTGCCGCGGGCGACGACGCGGAGCACGTCGCAGTCGGCGAGCTCACCAGCGCCTGGCGCCGATTGAGTGGCGAGCAGCGCGACAGCCAGCTCGCGCGGCGCCACTTCCACAGCCCCGGCCGGCCCGCGGACGGACACTGGATTGGTGCTCGCGAGACCTATATGGACCAACAGCTTCAACTGTGCCAGGAACGCTTCGGGAAAGGCGATTTTGAACGACACGTGGCGCAGCCCACGGTCACGGTACGATGTCGGGAAGAGCGCCACCTCGGAGTGCAGGGTGTGCATGGCCACGGCTCGGCCCACTGGCGCGGGAAAATCAACCTCTTCCTGGCCGCTCATCGGCGCCACGGGACTCCAGCGGCCGGCGCGATACACCATGGGTTGCAGCGTACATTCGTCGAAGATCGTGCGAATGGAATAGGGAGCGACAAACGTGTCGCCGGCTACGCTCCCATCCGAGCAGCCAATGCGCACATCGAGCCGCTCCACCCGATCGAGCGACTCAACGGCGATCGCCGCGAGCAGATTGGTGATACCCGGCGTGCTGCCGATGCCGAGAACGGCGGTGAGCCCAGCCGCACGGAACGCGGCATCGAGCTCGTATTGACGCCGTGTCATGTGGAAGAGCCCACCGAGGTCGGCGTAGGGCACGTGTGCGCTCAGCGCGGCGCGCATGACTTCCAGGTTGAACGTATAGTCGGTCGCGTTGACGACTGCGTCCGACCCATGCAGGAGTGCCGCGAGCCCGTCGGCATCGCGGACGTCACAGGCGGCGGCCGCGGCTTTGTCGCGCCCCTTGTTGAGCCAGGCCAGCGCGCGCTCGGCGGCCGCTGGGCGCGCGTCCGCGACCGTCACGCGCGTCACACGCTTGTCCTCAACCAGGGCGCGCACGGTGATCCGGCCCATCGCCCCACCGCCGCCCAGCACAACAATGTGCACGAGCTCCTCCCTCATCGTCACGGAGCCGCTACTAGATTGCGCGGCGGCACTCGCGACCGTGCCGGCGGTTGCGGGGTGCGCGCGTTTCGATTCGCGGGCTCCTCATCAGCCCAGTGCATTGCCCACTAACTCCTCGCGCGAGCGTGGCCCAATGGCGGCGATGACGAGCCTGTCCAGTGGTGGGAAGCGACGCATGAGTCCGGTAATCTGCTCGCGGCTGACCGCATCGATGGACTCTTTGATCTGCTGGATCGTGGTCAACTCACGCTTGTACCACCAGGAGCGTGAAATGGCACCCATGCGGGCCGAGGCGCTTTCGCCACGCATGACGATCTCGCTCTTGAGCTGAACTTTCGCTCGGTCCAGCTCGTCCTGGGTGACGCCGTTGGTGCCCAGATTGCGCAATTCGTCGAGCAGCACCTGGACCGTCTCGTGCGCCTTGTCAGGGGTGGTCCCCCCGTAGAGGAACATGGCCCCATATCCGCCGATGGGCGCGAATGACGCCATCACCGAGTACACGAGGCCGCGCTTCTCGCGGACTTCGCGGAACAAGCGCGAAGTCATGCCGCCACCAAAGATTTCGCTGGCCACAGTCGCGGCGTAGTAATCGGGGTCGCCAAATGTGGGAAACGGGAAAGCCATGCCGATGTGTTCTTGATTGCCCTCGTGCCTCTCAATGGTGACGCCCGCCTGGGGATTCGGATGGTTGGCGGGGCTCTGGGGCGCGGCCCCACGCCAGTCGCCGAGGAACGCGCCCACGCGTTCGACGACGTGGTCCCAATCGAAGTTGCCGGCGATGGCGAACAGCGCGCCTTCCGGACGATAGCGTTCGCGCCAAAACGCCCGGAGATGGTCGGGCTCCAGGTGCGCGACCGTCTCGTGGGTGCCAAGGGACGTGCGGCCCAGATGGGTACCCGCGTAGAACCGCTCGCGGACATGATCGAAAATGCGGCGCATTGGCTCGTCGTCGCGGCGCCGAATTTCCTGAAGTTGGACATTGCGCATCTGCTCGAACTCGGCATTGGGGATAGTTGGGTGGAGGAGCACGTCCGCCATGAGCTCGAGCGCGCGGTCCAGGCGGTTGCCGACGATCTGCGCGGAGTAGCGGGCGACGTCGGTCGACGACTCACCCCCGCGCCGCGCGCCAATCGCCTCAAAGTCATCGGTGAGCTGGCGCACGTCGCGCTGTTCGGTGCCCTGGAAGAGCATCTCAGCCAGCAGGTTGGTGAGCCCCAGTTGATCATCGGGCTCCTCTTTGACTCCAGCGGCGAGCTGTATCCCGAATGTGACCGAGGCCAGGCTCGGCATCCTCTGGCCAACGAGCTGGAGGCCATTGGGCAGGGTGTGGCGGAAGTAGTTGGGGGCCAGCGCGCCCCCGGCGGTGTCGTCGCGGACCTCTGTGCTCATGGCGCGTCTTTCCTGTTCAGGCGTGGGGGGCATGCCACCGGGTCTGGCGAGCGGGCGCAATTTCGAGCCACTCCGGCGTGAGCCACTCTGGTTGCCGCCACCCAGTATGCCACATGTGCCAGCGTTCGGGGCGTGCGGAAGTGGACACCACGGCACGGATGCCAACGCGTCCGGCTTGGCACCGTTTCGCGACCGCGACGGATCCGACGACGATATTGACCCGCCCACCCCACGCGATGCCATCTGGTACACTATCGGCGACGAGCCGGGCGCGCGGCGCGGACGGCAGGGGAGTGGTGATCGTGGCACGCATGGTCTTGAGCACCTTCGGCTCTGCGGGCGACCTCAATCCGTTTGTCGCTCTGGGGCTGCGGCTGCGTGATCGCGGCCACGAGGTCGTGTTCGCGGTCGAGGAGAATTTCCAGCCGGCGGTGCGCGCGCTCGGGTTCGCGGTCACCACACTCAGTGGCGACAGCGCCACCGCGCTCGGGCCGTACGCGCGCCGCGTGTTCGCGAGTGGCAACGCGCTGGCGTCATTGCGTCTCTTGCTCCGACACTACATACTGCCCACGCTACCCGCAAAGATCGCCGAGCTGTGCGCGGCTTGCGAAGGTGCCGATCTCCTGGTTGCCGCCGCGTCACAATTGGCGGCGTCGGCCGCCGTCGATCTCACCGGCGTGCGTTGGGCGAGCGTTGTCGTCGGGCCATCCACCCTACCCTCGGCCCACATCGAGGCGCAACCTATGCCCTTTGCTCTGCCCCAGGCCATGCGGATGGCGAGCAACCGGCTGGAGTGGGCGCTCGGCGGCGCCGCGCTCCGGCGCATGGTCGATCGGCCGGTCAATCGCATTCGCGCCGGCTTCGGGCTGGCACCGCGGCACGATCTCATGTGGACAGGCAATCTCGCTCCGGCGGGGACCGCGGTGGCTGTGTCACCGGCGTTCCTGGCCCGTCCGCCAGATTGGCCGCGCTACGTCCACATGACTGGCTTCTGCTTCTGGGACGGGGCCACGGGCTGGAACGCGCCGCCCGATTTGACCGCGTTCCTCGATACCACCGATCCCATCGTCGCCGTGACGGCGGGCTCCATCGCGCCGGAGGTGGAGGAGGCGTTCGCACCTTACTTCTACGCCAGTGTGGCGGCCATTCGCGCACACGGCGGCCGGGCGCTGGTCGTTGGCGTGTCGCCCTCAATCGCGGCGGATCTGCGCGGCGAGGGGGTGTTGACACTGCCGTTCGCACCGTACTCCGTGGTGTTCCCACGCTGCGCGGCGGTGATCCATCACGCGGGCATCGGCACGGTGGCGCAGTGCCTGCGGGCGGGAGTGCCGGCACTCGTGGTGCCAGGCGGTTTGGACCAGCCCTTCAACGCCGCGCGCGTGGCGAGACTGGGGGTGGGAGTGTGGCGTTCGCGGCGCGGGTTCACGGCGGAACGGGCCACGAAGGCGTTGGGCGCCCTGCTGGGCGAGTCCGGGTACCGCGAGCGTGCGCGGGAGTTGGCGGGCGCGATCGCTCGCGAAGATGGCACGGGTGCTTTGAGCGTGGTCGTCGAGTCCACACTTAAATTGGACCTGCCGCGCGGGAGAACGTGACGCACACGAGAAGTGGCGAGCATATGGGAGTCAGAGCAATTGGGAGCCAGACGCGGCGAGGGTGCGCAGGATGACCACACGCTCGGGATTGTCGGTGAACAGACCATCCACGCCTAACTCCATCAGGCCGAGAATGGTGCTCGTGCGGTTGGCGGTCCACACATTCACGCGCAGACCGTGGTCGTGGGCGCGCCGGACGAGCCCGGACGTCACCAGGCTGACGCCGGGGTGAATGGCTTCCGCGCCCATCTCCAGGGCGGGCGCGAGGATATCGCGCCGGCGCCATTCACGGACGCCATGCAGGGTGGCGACCCGCAGCCACGGCTGGGCGCGCTTGAGCATCAGCAGGGCCGCGAGGTCGAAGGACGACACGAGCACACGGACACGCCATGCCTCCGCGAGCGCCGCCAGTGCGGGTGCCATGGCCTCTCCGGTGGCACGCGCTTCCTCGGGAGTCTCGGCTTTGAGCTCGAGGTTGAGCCAGCACGCGGATTCACGGGCGAAGGCCAGAACTTCCTCAAGCGTCGGGATGCGTTGGCCCCGCCCGGCATCAAGCACGCCCAAGCCAGACAGGGGGCGTGCGCTGACGCGGCCTTTGCCGGTGGTGGTGCGGTCCAAGGTCGCATCGTGGATGACAACCAGGCCGCCATCGGCGCTGCGCTGGACATCGCACTCGATCCCGTCGGAGCCCAGGGCCATCGCGAGGCGGAACGCGAGCAGCGTATTCTCCGGCGCATGAGCGCGCGCGCCGCGGTGCGCGTAGATCATGAGTCGTCGTGCCACGTCCGCCAGAGCGCGCGGTGCGTCTGGCTCTGCGCGAGCCAGCTCGTCTGGAGTCATCCGCGAGACCTCCCTTCGCGGCGATAGTAGCACACTCCGACGCGAGAAGTGTATGACGAAGGGACTGTCAAGCCGCGCGGCTATGGGCTTGGGGCCGACCGTCCAGGAGGAGGGGCCGCTCGTACTGGCCACTCACGGGCATGTCCAATCGCTTAGCGCGTTGGGCGATGCGGATGAGGTCATTGGACTGATGGGTGTTCACAATCAGCGAGGCGGTGTATAAACGGCGCATACCCGCTGACACACCGCGGCGACGCGATCACTCCCATTGCCTAGTAAGCGGCGTATACACGTTCCAACCAAGACCCGCACGCGGACCGCCGATCACGCGCCATACGCGGCGGCAAGGATGCGGTCCTGGCCGAAGCCGGACCACAAGGAAGGTCACGTGTCCCTGATCACCAATGTCCCTCGAGTGGCGCTCGCGTGGACGCCTGGGCTGTGGCGTGGCGCGTGGAACTATGGCGGCCAGGTGCGAAGGGTGCTTCCCGCGCGATCACATTCCAATACACGCGCCCGATGCTCCGCATACCCGCACTAGTCATGGACCGTATACCCGCGAGCGTCATGGTCCGCCGAAGACATGAGGCCTGCCGATCCTTGGCCCCCGCTGGGCTGACCAGCCCTCGCGGCGGGCTGACGGTGGGAAAGCGGGGATTCACACCTTCCTCGGCAAACATCATGCACCGCTCTCTCGCTGCCAGAGGCCGATTGCTATCCATTCGCTCCTTTCGCTCTCGTCCTCGCCCGGAAAGGACTGCTGGCATGCTGGGTCGTTTACCCCGCCTCCGCGGAGCGCACCTGACGTCCACACCTCTGATTATTGGAGGGCTATGTCTCGTCTTGCTCACCGCGTCCGTGAGCTCATTGGTGTCGCCGCCGGCCCGCTCAGCATCTCCAGCGATCATCCGGCGCCCGCTCACGTGCGCGAGCGCGGCCATTTCCGTGGACCCGGCGCGCTGAAAACCTCTGACAGGGGACGCTGGCCTGGCAACAAACCGAACCCACCGGACCGCAGGAGCCATCGAGGCCGTCACGGCCCCTTCCAGTGTCAACGTCGGCCAAAGTGTCAACATCTATGTCTCGACCACTGCACCCACGTATTACTTCCGTGTCTTTCGGATCGGGTGGTACGGCGGGCTCGGCGCGCGCCTAGTCTATGCGTCCCGGATGCAGCCAGGTATTGTCCAGCCGGCGGCGACCGTCGACAAAACCACTCGCATGGTAAGCTGCCAGTGGCATAACCCGATCCTTCTGGCAATCCCGGCGACCTGGGTGAGCGTGATCTACATGGTGAAACTCTTCGCGTCGAACGGCGACGTGCGCTACGCATCGTTTGTCGTACGCAATGATGCCAACCACGCCCCGCTCATCTTTCAAGCGGCCATCATGGCCTACCAAGCATACAATGCATTTGGTGGCTATTCCCTATATTCGGGTCTTGAATACCCTGGCACGGGGAATCCCACAATGACCTACGCGGATCGCGCGTACGTGGTGAGTTTCGATCGGCCGCACACCGCCAACGTTTACGCAGGGCTCGGCCCGCAAGCCCGCTGGGAGCTCAACTTCGTACCCTGGCTCGAGAAGCGGGGCTACAACATGAGCTACCTGACCGACATCGATACCGACCAGAACCCGAGTCTGCTCATTGGACACAAACTGATCGTTTTCGCCGGACACGATGAGTACTGGAGCACGGCGATGCGGCAGAATGTCACGAATGCGCGCAACGCGGGCGTTTCGCTGGCCTTCTTCGTGGCGAATGATGTCTATTGGCACGCGCGTCTGGGCACAAGCCCCCTAGGCCCCGGCCGCCTAGTTATCTGCTACCGGGACACCACACTGGATCCCCTGGCCGCAAGCACGCCATCCGAGGCGACCGTGCGCTGGCGCGACGCGCCGCTGAATAATTCCGAGGACTCGTTATTAGGCGAGAGGTATCTGAACGAAACGGCGTCCAACACCGTGACACCCCTGGTGCTTGGCGCCGGCGCGCAGTCTCTGCTCGCGGAGACTGGCTACTCCGTGGGTATCCAGATCCCCAACGTGGTTGGTGGCGAGGTTGATGCCGTTGTCGCCCCGGTATCAGTCCCGGCGCTGACGACGCTCGCCGCCTCTCAAGTGTCCTGCCTGCCGTCGGTGATCTGTCCGACCGGAGCCGCGATCACCGCCAACACGACCATCTATACCTGGACCAATGGGGCGCGCGTGTTCGATGCGGGCACGTTCTACTGGGTCACGAGGTTGTACGATCGCTATCCCTCGCCGCTCACGTTCGCGCTGACGCCGCGGCCGGGCTTCGAACGCTTCACCGAGAACATCCTGTCGTACCTGTTGTAGGCGCCTGTCGTGTCTGGATAGCGCATCGATCCCGGCGATTTAACGGCCTGCGGACGGCCTCTCAGCGTAGCGTGGCGATGAAGCGTGCCAGGCCGTCGCGGAACGGCACACGTGGCTCGTAACCCAGGATGCGCCGCGCGAGCGCGATCTCGGCAACACTGTCATGGACGTCACCAGCACGTGAATCTCGATAGTCCGCCGTCGGGTCCACTCCAAGCAACTGGCCAGCGGTGTGGAGCAGATCATTGAGCGACGTTCGCACGCCGGTCCCCACATTCATCACATGGCCAGCCGCCACTTGCGACGTGGCCGCGAGCAGATTCGCTTTCACCACGTCGTCAACGTACACGAAATCGCGCGTCTGATTGCCATCGCCAAAGACGATTGGCCGCTCGCCCGCGAGCATCGCGTGGAGAAACTTCGGAATCACGGCCGCGTATTCAGACGTGGGATCCTGGCGTGGTCCATAGACATTGAAATAGCGCAGGGCGACTGTCTCGAGGCCATAGGTATGGGAGAACGCGGCGCACAGGCATTCGTCCGCCAGCTTGTGCGCGGCATACGGCGAGATCGGGTCGACAGGCGCGCCTTCGCTGGACGGCAAATGGGGCTTGTCCCCATAAACGGCGCATGACGACGCCATGATCATGCGCCGAAGTCCGGCATCGCGAGCGGCCAGCAAGACGTGATGTGTGCCGACCACATTGACGTCGAGGGCAGTGGCGGGGTCAGCCACTGAACGCGGCACCGAGGCAAGCGCCGCCTGATGAAACACAACGGTGACCCCGGCCATGGCGCCGCGCAGGGCATCGACGTCGCGCAGGTCGGCGCGCACGATTTCGACGTCTGGACCAACCGCCTGAATATTCTCCAGCTTGCCTGTGGAGAAATTGTCAAAAATGCGGACCCGCTCACCCTGGCCACGAAGCGCCGCGGCGATATGCGAGCCAATGAACCCGGCGCCGCCGGTCACCAGATACATGAGCGTGCGACCTCCTAAGTGTGCGACATCCTTGCCGTGTCACACGGGAGCACCAACTGGGGGTAACGCGCTGCCATCGCGGGTGGTGCGGCTACTTCCGAATACCGCTCCCCGCTCGCGCCTCGCGAAACGCCGGGACGGGCGGTGGATCGACGCCCTGACTCGGCGTGGCCACTGGTGTTGGCGTGGCGGCCGGGGCAATCATCGGCGACGGGATGGGCTCTGCCCCGGGCCACTCCACGGCTCGCTCAGGGTCTTGCGCGATGGGTACTCGCGGCGCGGTATGCGCGCGAACCGCGGCTTCCGAAACGGGCGGTGGCGCGAACGGTGTGAGCACGACCCAGACCGTCTTCAATAGTATGACAAGGTCGACCCAGATCGGATGATGTCGTACGTACTCCAGATTGATGGCCAGCTTCGCCGGCATGATCACGTCCACGTAGAAGCGCTCATAATCCGGTCCGCTGAGCAGCTTTTCCTGATGGCGATAACGGACAGACGCCGGCCCCGTCAGGCCAGGGCGCACCAGCAGAATCAAGCGCTGCTCAGGATTGTAATGCGCCACGTACTGCGGCGACTCCGGTCGCGGACCCACCAGGCTCATCTCGCCGCGCAACACATTGACGAGCTGCGGAATCTCGTCCAGTTTGGTGTAGCGGAGAAAGCGGCCCACGGCAGTCACGCGCGGATCATTCCGAAAGGTGAGCTCGCTCTTGAGTGACTGCGCCTGACGCATCGTACGGAATTTGATGACGTGGAAGGGACGGAATCCGCGACCGATGCGCTGATGGCGAAAGAAGATTGGACCGGGATCATTCACCCACACGGCACAGGCCACGAAGAGCAAAATCGGGGAGAGAACGAGCAGCGTGATCGCGGCGACGACCACGTCCAGACTGCGTTTCATCGTTCGCCCCCCACCAACTTCCACGTGATACCTCGAAACACGTGTCAGGCAGACAACATGGCGTGTCGAACCTAGTCCGCGGAACCCCTCCCACTTGCTACAGCGCCCGATGTGGTTTGGCGTAACATTGAAGGACTTTCGTGTCGCCTCAGCAGTGCGTCGATGCGCGCCTCCAGCATGGTCACGAGGTGGTCACGGTCGTAGTGCGCGTGCACATAAGCCCGGCCGTTGGCACCGAGGCGCGGACCCAGGCGCGGATCGTCGCGGAGCGCCCGCACCGCGCTAGCGAGGGCCGTGGCGTTCTCAGGCTCGACAAAAATGGCCGCCTCCGCGTCGCGTTCCGCCACACGTCGCGCCTCGCCGTCCACGGACAACACCAAGGGCCGCGCGCACGCCATATATTCGAACATCTTGGACGGCAACGCGCCATCGAAAAGCGGCAGCTTCCGCAACGACACCAGGCAGGCGTCCGCGGCCGCGATGATGGCTGGCATGTGCTCAGGCGGCTGAGAGTCAACGAACACAACATTCTCCAGCCCACGGCGTCGCGCTTCAGCGACAAGGTCGGCCTTGGCAGTGCCGTTGCCGACCATCAGCAGGCGCACATCGGGGTGGTCGCGCAGTTCCGTCGCGGCCTCGATCACCGTGCTCAGCCCTTGAGCGAGACCAATGTTCCCCGCATACAGGAGAGTGAAGCGGTCATCCATGCCGAGCATTGCGCGCGCCTCAGCGCGGGGCAACGGACTGAAGCGCGCCGTGTCCACGCCCAGCGGCAACATGAAGACCTTCGTCGCCGATACGCCACGCCGGACCAGGGTGTCACGGATCCCCTCGGTCAACGCCCAGATCGCGCCGGCCCGCCGATAGGTGGACCATTCGAGGCGCTCCGCGAGCCAGATGAGCAGACGATTCTGGAGGACGCCGAGCTGAATCGCGGACTCCGGCCAGAGATCGCCGACATTGAATATGAATGGGCAGTGCTTGCGGCGCGCCAAAAGGCGCGTGGCAATGGACGTGAAGAGCGGAGGCGCCACCCCAATGATGATGTCAGGGTGGCCGACCGAGCGTGCGGCCGCAAAGGGCGCCAGGCACGTGAATGAGAGATATGCGGCCAGCCGGTGGATGAATCCCTTGCCTGGACTGGTGGCGCTCCACACGCGGACGACGGTGACCCCATCGCGCACTTCGCGCCGGTTCGCGCCGCGCCGATAGTCGGGATGCACAATGCCCGTAGGGTAGTTCGGCAGCGTGGTAAGCACGGTCACCTCGTGCCCACGATGGACCAGCCGTGCCGCCATTTCACTCGTGTAGGTCGGAATCGCGCCGATTTCGGGAGGATAATATTGCGTGACGAGGAGAATGCGCGCCATCCGAGATGCCTCCGACGATGGAGCCGGTCGCGCCCCTGTGAGGTCACGCCACGAGGATATCCTCGACCAGTAAAATTGACGTGCGAGCCCATTCACGGTAACTCGATCACATCCCGCTCATCACGTGGCTGGAGGTTCCCGCTCCACGTTCGCAAAGATTCCGCGATGCGCCGCGCCGCGTCCCCCTCGCCGAATGGATTGCGCGCGGGTGGCGCTGGCCTTGGCCGCTGGATCCCGGCGATGATGGCCTCCGTCCGACTCCCGGTCAACACGTTCCAACCGTACTCAACGGTTTCCACCCACTCGGTGTCCTCGCGCATGGTCACGCATGGCACACCGAGGAGAAACGCTTCCTTCTGGACGCCGCCCGAGTCGGTGGCCACGCAGCGCGCCGATTCCTCGAGCGTCAACATGTCGAGATAGCCAACCGGCTCGATCAGCGAAACGTGGGCTCCCCACGGGATCCCGTACTGGTCGAGCAGCTTGCGTGTGCGCGGGTGGACGGAAAACATGACCGGCATCTCCGCCCGCGTGAAGGCTCGCGCGATCCGTTGCATCGCCTCGGGATCGTCGGTGTTCCCGGGCCGGTGGATGGTCGCCAACACGTACCCGCCGGGCTCCAGGCCGAGCGCGGGCAGCAGTTGGTGGGCGCGCTTCGCCAGCCGCGGGCGCACGCGCCGCAGGATGTCGTACATGACATCGCCCGTCACCTCGACACCGCGCGTGATGCCCTCGCGTTCCAGATTGCGCATGCCGGTCTCGGTTGGCGAGAAGAGCCGGGTGGCGACGTGGTCGGTTACCACGCGGTTGATCTCCTCGGGCATCGTGCGATTGAAACTCCGCAGGCCGGCCTCCACGTGCGCCACGGGGATATGCAGCTTCACCGCCGCCAGTGCGGCAGCCAATGTGGAATTAGTGTCGCCGAAGACGATCACACCATCTGGACGATCTCTCATCAACACCCGCTCAAGCTGTTCGAGCATGGCCCCGGTCTGGACGCCGTGCCGGCCGGAACCCACCCCCAGGTGGTAGTCCGGCTTGGGCAGTGGCAGTTCCTCGAAGAATGTCGCCGACATGCGATCGTCGTAATGTTGCCCGGTGTGGATGATGACCTGTTCGTGCCCGACTTCACGCAGCGCCAGGCTCAGTGGGGTGAGCTGGACGAATTCCGGCCGTGCTCCCACGACCGCGGCAAACCGCATAACTCGCTCTCCCACCATTCGCGCCAGGCTTCGCGCCTCGTGCTTACACGCGGCCACTAGCACCCGAATCGGGCGCCACGCGCCATCCAGATTGGCGCGCGGACATAGGTGTGCCGCAGCAATTCTAGCAGACCGGCCCCCCCGTCACAATCGCCGGCACTCATTTCAGGACCTCCGGTGCCCGGCTCCGGCGCGACTCCGATTCCGTTGCCCTCGCGCGCGGTCCGTGAGACGGCGGCCGTGTTCCTGCGACAATCCGCACTCAAAGCGCGGGCGGATACCTTGCGTGCCCGCCGACGGACTCGCGGGAGATTGCGGATACGAGGGAGGTGTATGATGACCAATCCAAGGGACCCACAAGAATTGGCGCGGGAGACTCCCGCGGAACTCCGGAGTGGTGAGTCGGCAATGGACGACACCATGGTCGCGGCGCTGCGCGCGCACGTGCCGGATTGGCGCATTGTCGAGCGTGACGGCGTCGCCCAGCTTGAACGGACCTTCGCGTTTCGCGACTTCGCCCAGGCGCTGGCGTTTACGGACGCGGTCGGCGCACTCGCCGAAGCCGCGCAGCATCATCCAGCGATACTTACCGAGTGGGGCAAGACAACGGTCACCTGGTGGACCCATACGGTCAAGGGCCTGCACCGCAACGATTTCATCATGGCGGCGCGGACGGACGGAGCGTACGAGCCGGGAGGGCCATAATCATCGGGTGGGCTCGCCGCTTGCCCGTACTGGGCGTCTGACACTACTGGTGCGGCGAGTCGTCTTCCAACCGCGCGTTGTGCGCCCGCGCGGCGTTGACTGCCAGGAAGATGCGCACCACAGCCCAGACGAAGCCGCCGAGCAAGAGCTCCGTATTCGCGGCGTCGGTGGTCAAGGAGCTCGCGAGGGCCGCGACGAGCAGGGTGCCGATCAGGACGGCGATACCCTGCCAGACGGCACCGGCGTAGATGAGCCCAACGCCCGCCAGCAGGAACTCGAGGAAACCCGCGAGCCGCGGAGACTTGCGTTTGAGGGCGGCCCTGGTCACGCCCCGCGCCAGCGCCTGACGATACGGCACGGCCTGGCGCCCGGCCCAGAACGGTGATGCCCCACCGATCATTCGCGGCGCGCCGCAGCGATGGCAGAACGCCGCGTCGGTGGCGAGCGGCGCGCCGCATAGTTGACAGGTAGCGGTCGCGGCGGTGCCATCCACCACGCTCTCCGCGTCCGTCGCGGCGCCGCCGTCGAGGGTCACTGTGGCAGGGTGCGTCGCGGCCATACCCGTGCCGCCCGGCACGTTGGCGAACCCCACGCCGGAGCGCTCCGAATTGGCGGCGAGTCCAACGCTGGCCGTCATCGTCTCCGGCTCGGACGGCGGCGCGGCTTCCGGCTCGGCCGGTATGATTCGGCCGCACTGATAGCAGCGGACGGACCCGTAGCGGATCGACGCCCCACAAACGCAGCGGCGCATGGCGGACCTCCGCGCCATCCCCGCGGGAGAGTAAGTTGTGTTGAGCACGGGCGGCGCTACGCACAGTATACACCCAGGCGCGCGAGCGGCCCCCCGCGGCCCCCTTCCGTGCCATGCCGCGCCACCGCAGAGCTTGATCTCGCGCTGATGCTATAATTGAGGACGACGGTCCGTCGGCCACGCCGGCGGCGGTGGACCGCGGCCTGTGGTCGCGAGCGCGCGGCGCGCTTACGGAGAACTCGCGAAGAAACCGTCCTCGGGCTGTGGACGGGAGGGCAGCATATGCAAGAGGCGCACGGCTCGGCCGCTGACTCGGATATAGACACGCGGCGGATCGTCGACACGGCTCGGTCAGGCAGCACGCCCTCAGGCTGGTTCGTCTGGCCGTTGCGGCGCGACCAGGTCCGCAAGATGGCGCTCGGGTGGGCCGCCGCCTCTCTCCTCGGGTTCGTGTTGTTTGTTCCCGTGGTTCTGGCTACAATTCCATCTAATTTTCAGAAGAGCTCGACGCTCGCCGTCTTCACCGTGCTGCTGATTGTCATCCCAGGCGCCCTGGCGTTTGGTGGCCTGGGATTGGTGATCGCTGACCTGGTCCGTTTGGCGCGTGCCGACCAGTATCTCCTGATCATGACCCCCGACGACTATGTGAAGGTCGAGCCCGGCCGTACGACCCGTGTGCCGATGCGTTGCGTCTCGTTTGTCACCCTCAAAGGCGTAAAGCGGCCCGACGAGCCGGAACGGCTGCGTCCGGGCCCACAGGTGCAGCTCAGCCGAGTGGTGATGGGTGACCCGTTCCGTCGGCCGCGTGGCCAACCGTCGCTCGCCTTCCTGGATTCCTGCAATGACCGCGAGGTCGTCGTCAGCCAGGATAACGCGTTCGACGAATTACCGGTGCTGGAGCACGTGCTGCTCGGCTACGCTAAGGGCGAATAGCGGCCCCTCGGACCGACCGCCGGCTCTCCTCGATCCACATGGTGGTCGCCAGCGCACGACGATGCGCTAAACATCGGCGCTCGGCAAAGATCGTGCGGACGGGAACGCCGAGTCGTACCGGCGGCCGCTGACTGGCTTGCAGGTCGCCGAGCCGCTGTCCGGCGGTCGCGGGCATCTCGGGCGTGCGTGGAGCGCTAGCGACGCTTGGCAGGCCGCCGTGCTCGTCGCGCGCATTGACCTCATCCATTGATTTTCACCCCCCCTGGTCGGAGGAGGAGTTCGTCCATGCTTCAAGACACGATCCGCGACATTATCACGAAGGCGGTCGCCGCCCTGACGGAACACGGCGCGTTCCCAGACGTGGAGATTCCCGCGGTCGAGATCATGCGCCCCCAGGTCGCCGCCCACGGCGATTACTCGACGAACGTAGCTATGAAACTGGCCGCGGCGCTGCGGTCTGTGGGCCTCCCGGGCACGCCGCGCGCGCTCGCCGAGACCATAGCCACTGAAATCAGGGAAATGGTCGCGGTTGTGCCCGCCTATGATCTGGTCACTGCGGTTGAGGTGGCGGGTCCCGGCTTCATCAACCTGCGCCTCGGCGAGCGGTGGCTGCTGCGCCAGACCGCGGATGTCCTCGCCGCGGGCGCCGGGCTGGGCGCCGTAGACGTTGGTCGGGGCACGCGCGTCAATCTGGAATTCGTGAGCGCCAACCCCACCGGGCCGGTGACGGTCGCCAATGGCCGAGGCGCCTTCCTGGGCGACGCGCTCGGCAACTTGATGCACGCCGCCGGCTACGACGTCACCAAGGAGTATTACTTCAACGACGCGGGCGGCCAGATCGACCAACTCGGCTTCTCGATGGAGCGCTACTGCCGGTTTATCCTCGGAGAGCCGGTCTTCTGCCAGATCGACGACATCGAGAACGAAGCCGCGCCTGAGGTCGTCAAGCCCTCCGCGCGCTTCCAGAAGGGCAAGGGCGGCGGAGACTCCGCTCCGGCGCAGACAGCCGCGAAGCCGCGCAAGCCGCGCGGCTACTACGATCCCTACTACGAATCCGTGGCCGAGCGGCTGCTGATGCGGGATGGGGGTGCCCTGCTCGAGGGGCCCGCGACCGAGGGCGGACCGGCGCTTGGCAAGGCCGCGGCGGACATCATTATGCGCGACATCCAGGACACTATGCGGCGGATGAACGTGGAGTTTGACGTCTGGTTCAATCAGGCGTCGTTGGCGCCCAGTGGCGAGATCGAGGCCGGGATCAAGGCGCTGCGTGATGGTGGCTATCTGGAGGAGCGCGCGGGCGCGGTCTGGATGAAGTCGTCGCAATTGGGCGATGACCAGGACCGAGTGATCATCAAGTCCAGCGGTGAGCCGACGTACATCACCTCAGACATCGCGTACATGCGCAACAAATTCGAGCGCGGATTCGACCAGTTGATCTTCATCCTGGGTCCGGACCACCATGGCTATATTGGCCGGCTCAAGGCCACGGCCGCCATGCTGGGCCACGACCCCGAGCGCGTCCACGTCCTGATCTACGGCAATGTCGCGCTCAAGGTCGGCGGACGGACAATGCGGATGGGCAAGCGGCTCGGGAATGCCGTGACGTTGGACGAGCTAGACGATGAGCTCGGGGCGGACGTGACGCGCTTCTTCTACCTGATGCGCGCCAATGAGACCCCGCTCGATTTTGATCTGGAGCTCGCACGCAAGCAGACCAGCGACAACCCGGGCCTCTCGGTGCAGTACGCCCACGCCCGAGCGTCTGGGGTCTTCCGCAAAGCGGAGGAGCGCGGTATCGCGCCAGATCAGTACGCCGAGGCCGACCCCCTGGCGCTGGCCAATGACCGGCCCGACGAACTGGCGGCGGAGCTCAACCTGCTGCGCGAGCTGCTGCGGCTGGAAGAGGTGGTCGAGCGCGCCGCCGCGACGCACGAGCCGCACCTGTTGACGGCGTACGGGATGGCGCTGGCGGAGGCATATCACCTCTTCTACGACACCTGCCCGATCCTGAAGGCGGGGAGTGACGTGCCACGTGACGTCCAGATGGCGCGCCTGCGCCTGATGGCCGCCGCCCGCGCTGGCTTGGCGCGCACCCTTCACCTGCTGGGGATGGACGCGCCGGAGCGCATGGAGCGTGAAGCGGCTGAGGCTGTCGCCCATGCCTCCCCGGCAGAGTAGTTCTTCTCGCAGCGCGGTAGATGCCCTCTCGATGAGGTGTCGGGATGGCATCTTCGCGCTTGGTTTGCTCCGGTCGTTATGCCGCCTCCAGCTCCGCTCGGACGTGCGCTTCGCCCTTCGCGAGGTCCAGGAACGCCAGGGGGATGAGTGAGAGCAGGAACATCGCCGCCACGAACGGGAACATGAACGTGTAGCCGTAGGCGGTGATGACCAGCCCGGCGATCAGGCCCGAGACTGGCGCGGCGATGGAGGTCAACGTGCTGTTAAGCCCGGTGTAGAGGCCCATGCGGTCCGGGCGCACCAGGCGTGTCAGCAGCGGATACGAGCTGCCGGTCTGTGCGGCGTTGCCGATGCCAGCGACGCCAAGCGTAATGTAGAGCAGTAGCGGCGCGCGAATGAAGATGCCGACGATGCTGGCGCCCGCCAGCAGGATCATGCCGACCAGGAAGACGCGCTTCAGCCCCAGCCGGTCGGCGAGGGCACCCGCCGGCCAGTTGAAGAGGGCCGTGCTGGCCAGCAAGATGAAGGAGAGCAGCAGCGCGCCGCTATTATTGAGCCCGATCACGACCTTGGCATAGATCGTCAGGAACGGCGTGATGGCGCTGATGCCGAACCAGAGGAAGAACTGGACCGCGAAATAGAGCTGGACCTGGCGCTCGCCGCGCAGCGCCAGCCAGTAGTCGCGGAGCGTGTAGCGACGCTGGACCGCCTTGTTCACCAGCGTGCGCGGCTCCCGCACGCCGAGGACCGTGGGGACGAAACAGAGGATGAGCGCTCCGGCCGTCAGCAGGAAGAGTGTGAAGTAGCTCTGGCCGGTGGCGACCGCGCGAAAGAGGAAGACGCTGAACAGGAGCACACCCATCTGGCCCGCCGCGCCGATCGCCTGGAAGATGCCGTTGACGTTGCCGCGCTGGCGTGGGGGGGTGATGTCCGCCAGCAGCGCGGTGTACGGGTCCACCATGATGTTGAAGGTGACGGTGAAGAGGAAGATGCCGGCGGACACGAGGATCAGAGTGAAGAGCTGGGGGCTGAGGCCGAAACGCGCGCCGTAGCTCTGGAAGCTGGGGACAAAGGCCGTCACGACGAGGAAGAGCGCGCTAATCGGGAGAAAGCCGACGATGAACGGCCGGCGCCGCCCGAGCCGGTTCCAGGTGCGGTCGCTCCAGGCGCCGACGAGTGGCTGGATCACCGCGCCCTCGGCCGAGCGCGTGCTGCTGAGCAACCCCAGCAGGACGGGCGGCGCGCCCAGGCCGAGCAGATACAGCGAGAGGATGAAGTTGTTGAACGCGTAGAAAATGCCGGCGCCAAAGTTGCCGCTGGAATAGAGCAGCGTCCGCCCAATCGAAAGCCGGGGTTGGTGGAGCGGCGCCGTGCGCGTGGGCAGGCGCGGCGCGCTCTCTGGCAGCGCGCTCGCCGGCGGTGTGCCGGCTTCCGATGCGCGCGCCGATTCTTCCATCATGGCCCGCACTCCTCTCTCACGCACCGCCGCCCCACCGCCGCCCCACGACCGCCACGCGGGCCGGAGTCGGCGGGCATCCGAGCTTGTGCGCAGTGTACCAGCGAACGGGCGCGAGGGCAAGCCCCGCCGAGAGGGAGCGAGGGCAAGTGAGGGCAACTAAGGGCTAGACACATTCCCCGTACCATGATACGATGCCGCCGTCGCCGTTCCCTCGCCCACCCTCACGCCGGACGCCGTCAGTCGAGCGTCACGAACCGCGTCCGACCTTCCCAGTGCCCCTCCCTCTGCATGGCTGCCCAGTACAGGAGGTGCCCCGATGAAGAACGATCGGCCGCCATCGGCCGCGATGGCGACCCCCGGCCAGCTAGCGCGGCCCGCCTCCCCTCCGCAACCGCCGCCGCGCCGGAACCTGGCGTTGCTTCTCAATAGCGTTGCGCTCGTCGTCCTGCTCGCCGGCTTCGGTGTCGCGCTTCTGGAGATCCTTCGGGCGCAAGCCGGAGTCGGCCGCCAGGCGTTCACCGTCGCTGGTCCGATTCCCGTACCGGTGCTGCGCTTCACACCCGTTAGGCGTCAGGGCGACGCGGTCGCCGTGCTCGTTCATGGCTTCGATGCGGATAAAGAAGCGATGACCAGCCTGGGCCTCGCCCTGGCGCGCATCGGCGTCCCAAGCTACCTTATGGACCTGCCTGGCTTTGGCGAATCTCCGGCCACAATCGGAAGCGACCAGGTGGACGCGACAGCGCGAGCGGTGACCGCCCTGGGTGAAGTGGTAGCCTTTGCCCGCACGCACGCCGACGTGCCGAATCCGCGGCTGGTGGTCATCGGGCACTCATTTGGCACCAATATCGTGGGCACCTATGCCCTGACGCAGCCACCCGCGGCCCTAACCGCCACGATCCTCATCTCGCCGGACTTCGCGTATGTGCCCACGGCGGCTCTGCCAGCGAACCTGCTAGTGCTTGTCGGCCAGAACGACCTCGCTGAGGTCAAGCAGTTCGCGCCCCAGGTGGCCTCCACCGCCTGCGGCGGCAGTCTGCCGGCGACTGGCGCGTGTGGCGACCCGTCGCAAGGTACCGGCCGACGGTATAGCGTGGTGCCGGGAGCAAACCATATCACCATCATCCTCGATCCGACGGCCCTGCGCGCGGTGGACGCCTGGGTAGCGACAACCGACGGCCTCCCAGCGCCGGATTCGGCGAGCGGAGACAACCCGCTCGTCATGTGGCTGATCATCGGGATAATCTGCGCCGCGTTGGCACTTTTCCCGTTCCTGACCCTGCTGGCGGCGCTGCTGCGGCTGCGCGAGCCCACGGTCAACATCGCCACGCCTGACAGCGCACACGCTACGTTCATGGCGCCTGCCGCGGCTGCCGCGGTCCCGGCGGATCGCTCATGGCCGCGGGTACTGGGGCTGGCAACGCTCGCCACGACCGGCGGCACCATCTGCCTGATGCTGTGGTCTCTCGTCGTCTATGTCGTCACCCCAGCGACTCAGTCGGATGCCTACCCCGCGTGGCTGAGCCCACTCTCGTGGATCGACGTGCTATATGGCGACCTGATGGGCTCGCAGCTCTGGTTCGCCGCCGCGGCGCTGGCGCTCGCGGCGCTGGTCGCCGGCCGCCTG
>JANWHL010000103.1 GCA_025450405.1 Ktedonobacterales bacterium | reverse complement strand
GGAGTACCCGCAGTACACGCGCCCGCCCGAGTTCCGCGGCTGGCGGGTGCCGGAGATCCTGCTCTCGGGTCACCACGGCGCCATAGCTCGCTGGCGCCGCAAAGAGTCGCTCCGGCGCACGCGGGCGCGCCGGCCGGACCTGCTGGCGCGCGCGGAGTTGCGCGCACAGGACCAGGTGCTGCTGGCGGAGCTTGACGGTGAAGATCAGGATGGCATCGGGAACATAACGGACTGATTTGGATCACCTTAGCGGTGGAAGCGGTATAATGGTACGCGCAAGCGCGTGGCAGAGCGCGGCCTGGGGTCGCGCCACGCCAGCGGAGAGCTGGTTGGCCGCGCCGGGGCCGCCCAAAACCACCTATATCACCGGCATCGGTGAAGGAGATCAGCGCTCATGACGTATGTGATTACGCAGCCCTGCGTCGGCGTGAAGGACGCCTCCTGCGTAGATGTGTGCCCCGTGGATTGCATCCATCCCACCGAGGCCGAACCCGAGTTCGAAAAGGTGGACATGCTCTACATCAATCCCGACGAATGCATCGACTGTGGCGCGTGTGAACCCGCCTGCCCCGTCACCGCCATCTTCGAGGAGAGCGCGGTGCCGGCGCAGTGGAAGGAATACATCAAGATCAACGCCGACTACTTCAAGTGATCGGCACGTGACCGGCGGACCGGCGAACGGCACCACATTGTGCGGTGTAGCCGGTCATCGCGGTGGCGATGGCGAGGCGAGGTCGTCACATCTGGCGGCCTCGCCTCATCGTGTCGCGCGCTGACTCGCCCTCGCGTCAAGAATCGCCCAGCTCGGCTCGGGTGCGGTCCTCGGCGCTGGCGCTATCCACCGATGCTCCCGGTGTGAAGATGGGGTCGGGGCCCCACGCTGGTGGGCCGCCCTCCTCACGCGCCTCTGCCTCGGGCAGGTCGGGATCGGCGCCCATGAAATCACCCTCGGCGCGACTGCGCGCCATACCGGCCTCGCGCAGCACTTCGTCGGGTGACCGGTAGCGCTTGCTGGACGGCAGGCGCAGATAGACACTGTGGGGCAGCGCGCGGTACTTGTGCCGGATCTGCGTGCGTGTCAGGCCGTCACCCCAGGTGAGCTCGCTGAGCGCCAGCCAGACGTCGTCGTGGCTGAGGCCGGATGTGTCCGCGCCGTTGGTGCCCAGGCCGTTGGTGTCGTGCCGCCCGTTGGTCTCCCGGTGCTCGCTCATTGGCCACCTCCGCGCGGCATCCTCCGCGCCTCCGACGCGCACACCCGACATCGCGCATCCGATATCGCGCGGTGTCACGGCGGTTGGTCCCGCAAGCCGCATGCCGCGCCGGCGAGGGCCAAACGAACCACAGAGGGCACGGAGAGGGAGGGTGCGAGAGGATTAGCCCTTGTTCGCGAGCATGCGGTCGAGGGCGATATGTGCCCAGCGGGCGGTCTCATCGTCCACACTGACCTGGTTGACCACGCGCCCGGCGACCAACTCTTCCAGCACCCACGCGAGATAGGCCGGGTGGACGCGGTACATCGTGGAACACGGGCAGACCACGGGGTCCAGGCAGAAGATGGTCTTGTCTGGGTGCTCGCGGGCCAGGCGCTTCACCAGGTTGATCTCGGTCCCCACGCCCCAGACGCTGCCGGCGGGCGCCTCTTCGATCACCTTGATGATGACCTCGGTGGAACCATTGTAGTCGGCAGCGGCCACGACATCGTGCCGGCACTCTGGGTGGACGACGATCTTCACGCCGGGATACTCGCGCCGCGCGCGCTCGATCTGCTCCACGGTGAAACGCTGGTGGGTCGAGCACCAGCCCTTCCAGAGGATCACACGCGCGCCCAGCAGGGTGGCGTCGTCCTCGATGCCGCCGAAATCGCGCCGCTGGTCCCAGACGACGATCTCCTCCGGCGGGATGCCCAGCGCCAGCGCCGTGTTGCGGCCAAGGTGTTCGTCCGGGAAGAAGAGCACGCGCCGGCCACGCGCGAAGGCCCAGCGCAGCACCGAGGCGGCGTTGGACGACGTGCAGACGATGCCACCGTTGCGCCCGCAAAACGCCTTGAGGTCGGCGGCGGAATTCATGTAGGTGACGGGGATGACGGCCTGGCGGTCGCTATTGCCCTCGTCGCGATAGAGCGCGTCCAGCGCGTCCCAGCACTCCTCCACCTCGGCGATGTTCGCCATGTCGGCCATGGAGCAGCCGGCGGCGGGGTTGGGTAGGATCACGCGCTGGTTGGGCTGGCTCAGGATGTCCGCGCTCTCGGCCATGAAGTGGACCCCGCAGAAGACGATGTAGTCAGCCTCGGGCCGCGCCGCCGCGAACTGGGCCAGCTTGAAGGAATCGCCACGCGCGTCCGCCCACCTGATGATCTCGTCGCGCTGGTAGTGGTGGCCGAGGATGACCACCCGATCGCCGAGCGCCGCGCGCGCCGTGGCGATGCGCCGGTCGAGCTCCTCGGCGGAGAGCAGCGCGTACTCCCGCGGGATCTGGTCGGCGCGCTCCGCTCCGGCATGCCGTGGGGTCGGATGGACCGCCCCCGCCACCTGGGCACGCCAATCCGCCAGCACGGGCAGAATGCGCTCCTCCCGGCTCTCGTCACAGATCGGTCCGGCCGGTTGGACCGAAGCGGTCTGGGTATCACTCGTGAGGGTATCGCTCGTCATGTCTGGGCTCCTCCGCCCTCCCTGGGGCTGTCGCGGTCCGCCACCTGTGCCCTGAGGTCAGGGCGTGGCCGGGTCCGTGAACTCCAACGCCACGTCGAAATTCGGTGCGGAATGGGTCAAAGCGCCCAGTGAGATGAGGTCCACGCCTGTCGTTGCCACTTCGCGCAGTCGCATGGGATCGGTGCCAATGCCACCCGAGGCTTCGATCAGCGTGCGTGGCGCGCGCTCGCGCACGATGCCGACGCAGGCGCGCAGGTCGGCGGGTGTCATGTTGTCGAGCATGATCACGTCGGCGCCGGCGTCCAGCGCCTGGTGGACCTCGCCCGCCGTCTCGCACTCGACCTCGATGCGCAGCAGGTGTGGCGCGTGGCGGCGCGCCCCGGCGACCGCCGCGGCGATGCCGCCGGCCGACTTGATGTGGTTGTCTTTGATCAGCACGCCATCGTCCAGGCCAAAGCGGTGGTTACGCGCGCCGCCCACCCGGACGGCGTACTTCTCCAGCGCGCGCAGGCCCGGCGTGGTCTTGCGTGTATCCACGACGACGGCGCTTGTGCCCGCCACCGCGGCCGCGCAGCGCGCCGCCAGTGTGGCGATGCCCGAGAGCCGGCCGAGGAAGTTGAGCGCGGTACGCTCAGCCGTCAGCAGCGCCCGCGCGTCGCCCTCGATCGCGGCCAGCGCGGCACCCGCCGACACCGCCTCGCCCTCCACGGCGTGGGCCACGAACGCGACCTCGGGGTCCAGCGCCCGGAAGACCAGCTCGGCGACCGGCAACCCGGCGACCACGCCCTCCTCGCGGGCGATGATCGTGCCGGCCATGCGGGTGCCCGCCGGGACCGTGGCCAGGGTGGTCATGTCGCCGCCGCCGACGTCCTCATCAAGTGCCCGCGCGATCAGGTCGGCGGCCGTGCGCGCGTCAAAGGGCTCGGTGTCGCGTGACTCAATCATGGTCGCCACCTCCGGCGGCGGCGGCCGCGCCCACCGTGGTGGGAGTCGCCGCGCCCCGCCCCGCCACCAGGGTGTGGCGTCCGGCCAGCGCGGGATTAGGCTTGGGCGCATCGAGCCGATAGTGGCCGCCACGACTCTCGTGCCGGGCCAGGGCCGACGCGACGATCAGTTGGGCGGCGACCAGCATGTTCGCGGTTGAAGAGTCCACCGGCTCGCCCCGTGCCAGCGCGCGCAGTTGGGCCCGGGCCGCGCGCAAACCGGCGGCGTCGCGCAGCAGCGCCACCCGGTCCCACATCAGATGGCGTAGCGCCCAGCGGACCCCGCCCGCCACATCGCCCTCCCGCACCCGCGGCGTGACCACCTCCGCGGCGCCCGCGGGGACATACGCCCCCGGCAGGGGCGGATGCGCCAGCGTCGGCGCGGGCGCAAGGTCCGCCACGCTCCCCGCGATGGCGCGCGCGGCGCGCCGGCCAAAGACCAGGCCCTCCAGCAGCGAGTTGCTGGCGAGCCGATTGGCGCCGTGGACGCCGGTGCAGGCCACCTCGCCCACCGCGTAGAGGCCTGGCACCGTCGTGCGCGCCCAGGTATCCACCGCCACGCCACCCATGAAATAGTGCGCCGCGGGGGCGACGGGGATGCGGTCGCGGGCGAGGTCCAGGCCGTAGCGCGCACAGACGGCGGCGATGGTGGGGAAGCGCTCACGCACCCGCTCGGCGGGCAGGTGGCGCAGATCCAGGAAAGCGCTCGGCGCATTGGCAGCTTGCATCTCGCTCAGGATGGCGCGCGCGACCACATCGCGCGGGGCCAGCTCGGCATCCGGATGGTAGCGCGGCATGAACCGCTCGTCCGCGGCGTTCAGCAGGTGGGCGCCCTCGCCGCGCACCGCCTCCGAGATCAGGAAGGCGTCGCCGCCGCCGTCAGGGGGCACCAGCACGGTGGGATGGAACTGCACGAAGGCCAGGTCCGCCAGCACGGTCCCCGCCCGCCAGGCCAGGCCGATGCCGTCGGCGGTCGCGCCGGCCGGATTGGACGTGCGCATCCAGAGCTGGCCAGCCCCGCCATTGGCCAGGACCGTGGCCCGCGCCGCGCGGACGCGCGTGCGGACGCCGCCGCGGGAGACGACGACGCCCTGGCAGGCCCCGCCAGCAACGATCAGGTCCAGCGCCTCGGCGTGCTCCAGCACGGTGGTGCCGGGCCGCGCGCGGACCGCGGCCACCAGCGCGCGCTCGATCTCGGCGCCAGTGGCGTCACCGTGGGCATGGAGGACACGGTGCCGGCTGTGCGCGGCTTCGTGGCCGAGTGCGAAGCGGGCGGCGAGGCTCGCGTCGTGGCCAGCGGGCGTGACCCTGGCTTCAGCGGACATCGCGCTGGGTTCAGCGGATTCCGCATGCACGCCGCGCTCATCGCCGCGCTCGTCGAACTGGGCACCGGCGGCAATCAGCCATGCGACCGCGGCGGGACCTTCATCCACCAGCACACGCGCCGCGGGCTCGTCCACCAACCCAGCGCCCGCCACAATAGTGTCGCGAAGGTGTAGCGCGGGGTCGTCGTCGCGCCCGACGGCCGCCGCCAGGCCGCCCTGGGCATAGCGCGTGTTGCTCTCGCCGAGGGCCGCCTTGGTGACCAGCACCACGCGGAGCCCTGGGGGCAGGCTCAGCGCCACCGAGAGCCCGGCCACGCCGCCGCCGATCACCGCCACGTCGCACGTCAGGACGTCATCCGACGGCGCCGGGGCGCGCTCCGTGGCGCCCTCCACGCCGCGCGCATCCTGGCTTTCGGCGCCCGACTCATCCCGCTGACCGGCCATCTCCGCACCTCCCCGGCGCCGCGTCCGTGACGCGGCGTAGTCATTAGTGTAGTTTGTACACTAACTCCGTCGCGGAGATTATACCACGCGGTGCCCGAGGCGGCAAACCGGCCAAACGCGTAGACCACTCGCGATGCCGAACGTCTAATACGGCATGTGGGTCTAGACGATCGTGTCCGGCAGCACCTTCTGGGGGCGAACCTCTCCCCCAGCCCCTCCCCGACGCGGGGAGGGGAGCCAGAAGGGCGAGCGGCGATCCGACGCGGGGTGGGGGGCCAGAGGGGCGCCACGTGGAGACTGGTGGGCACGGCGCGGCTATGCGGGGCCGTCGCGTCGTCGCCACACGTCGGACGAGTGAGCGTGTGATATAGATCTGGAGAGGCGGAGACGGATGCGGGTGGTGGCGGAGCGGACGGCACGGCGGACCATCGGGGTCCGCGCGCGTGGCCTGGCCACGCGTCTTGCCGGCGGGATCCGGACGCGCTTAGGGATCGGGCGACCGCCCGGCGATCCGCGGCCTGATCCTGGGCTGACTCCGCCAATCGGGGAGCGGACCCACGCCTGGCGGCGCGGTTTCAACGCATTCGTCGGGCGCCATCAGCTGGCCTGGGACCTGACCATGGCGGTGCTGGCGCTGCTCTTCCTCGCCGTGGGGTTCCTGGAAGATCGGCCCGCCCCACGCTGGCAGACCGATCTCCTTGGCAACGTGGACCTCGCGCTCACGCTGGGCTTTGTCGTGGAATTCACGCTGCGCTGCTACGCCGCCGATTCACGCCGCCACTACCTGACGCGACATTGGATCGATCTGCTGGCGCTGCTGCCGTCGCTGCGTGCGCTCCGCTTCCTGCGGCTGGGTCGGCTGGTCTACCTGCTCGAGGTCGCGCGCCTGTTGCGGCTGGGCGTGCTGGTGCGGTTCCTAGCGGAGATTCACCGCATCGGGAATGACATCCGCTGGATCGCCAAACGCAACGGCGTCCATGTCTTCTTTGCGCTGGCCGCCGGCGTGGTGCTGATTGGCGGCTCGCTGGTGTGGGAACTGGAACACGCCGCTAATCCGGAGTTCCGCCAGTTTGGCGACGCGGTATGGTGGGCCTTTGCCACGATGAGCACGGTCGGCTACGGCAACGGTCCCAGCACCGTGGCCGGCCGGATCGTCGCGGCGATCATCATGGTGGTGGGCGTGGCGTGCTTCGGCGTCATGACCGCGACCGTCAGCGCCTACTTCGTCCGCCGGGTGGACGCGGAGGTGGAGCGCGACCTGATGGTCGAGGAGTTCCGGCAGGACGCCACGCTCGACGATGTGCTGGCCGCCCTCCGCGATATTCAGGCGCGGTTGGACCAGCTGGAGCGGGGGCGGACAGACGAGCTCAAGGACTGGGAATGAGCATGAATGCGCGAGCCTCCTGCAGCTCCAGGTCTACATTGAGCGCCGACCGGCTACCTGCTCCACAATATACGCGATCACCGCGTCCTTCTTGCTCCGATTCGCGGGCTTGGTGCCTGGGCACCGCTGCTCGACCAGCGCCGACGCCTCTTTGAGTTTCGCCAAAGGAAATAGGTTGAGTGCAATGGGGAGCTGGTTCGCGCCGAACGCTTCATACACCAAATACGGATCGAGCGGTGTAGCGGGGTTGAGATCAAACCCCTCTACGTGTTTGACGGGCACAAGCGTAACTTCCAGCGCCTTCGATGTCCTGGGTCGAGCCTTAGTGCCCGGCGCTGCGGCAAGCCGACTATATGCCATGCGAACGCGAGCGGCAAAGACCGTGTTGTAGTCCAACTCCTCCGCAGCGGCTACAGCCAGGGCGATGCCGACGCGCTTAACGTCATCCAGGCCCAACTGAGATGCGGCGTGTTTGGCGGCCTCAGCCGTTGTGAGCCTGTGCGTCACGCTTGCTGACATGATCGAGCATCTCCTTGACGAACTCATCATATGCCCTTGCCGCCGGCCCCATCTGTGCAGTCAGCCGAAAGATGCTGCGCAGACCACCGCCGGTAGTGCCCTGGTGCGCTGTCTCAATGCGATCATCGAGGGGGATCTGAGTCCGAAAGAGGCTGATGGACTCATTCGCGAGGTAGATTTGCAGAGTGCCTCGTGCGATCTCTGCGTTCCTCCCGGGTTTCCAGCGAGTCACGAGACACCCAAGGATGTTCTGCTTCCAACGATCAATGTCCCGCATCAGGGCGTTCACGGTAGCGCTCTTCGCAAGTTGCTCGTCAATGCCCGTGAGCGCGTACGTTTCCGCGAGCGCGGTTACGAGAGTATAGTCGGCTGCCGCAAGGGCGGCACGGCCATAGAACGATGCGCTGGCAGGAGTATCAATGATTACCCAGTCAAACTGCGCCGCTGTCTGTCCGGGCATCGCTCCGGACGGCGGCGGCAACGTACGGACATCCTGGGCGAACTGCAATTCTGCTCTGGCCTGGCTCGCGCCCGCGAATTGCAGCTGGTACAGGTCGCGATTTGCGGGTAAGAGAAAGAGATTGGGGAACCGTGTCGGCCGCACCAAGGCTCCCAATGGCGTTCCCCTATGGAAGTAATCGGTGAGAAACGCGACATCGGGCGGCGGTGGAGCGGACTTGGAGGCTGACTTTGGCATGTC
>JANWHL010000102.1 GCA_025450405.1 Ktedonobacterales bacterium | reverse complement strand
GCCACCAGTTCCTCGCCCGCGTCGTCCAATAAGAACGCCACGCAGACCTGTGCCGAGGTGAGCGCTTTGGCCTGGTGGACAAGATGGCGCAGAGTGGTGTCCAAATCGAGTGATGAATTCAGCGTCAGCACGGCATTGTTGATCGCCGCGAGCTGCTCCGACTTGGCATGGGCTTGCAGCAGATGGCGGCGCGTTTCGTCCGCCAATTGGGCGTTCTCGATGACAATCGCGGCCGAGCGGGCCACCGTCTCAAACAGACGCGCCTGCTCCGGCGCGTAGGCGTCAGCTTGCGGGCAGCCAGCCACAATCGCCCCCAACAGGGTATTGCCCACCACTAATGGCGCCGCGAGCAACGATTGCACGGCTTCATTGCCACCCCAACCGAGCACGCAGAGGTCTGGACGGGCGGCACGGTCCTCCGGTGCTGAGATACACAGCACTCTCCCCCGCCGCACCACCGACCACCAGCCAGGGGCGGCACTCACCGCCAGCGGAGGGAGCGACAAGGACTGCCCGCCCCGCTCGACCACCGCGAACACGAGTTCTTCGCTGCGCGGCTCCAGCAAGAGCAGGGCGAATGACGACACGTCGACGAGCTGACCAACCACTTCCCGCACGCGCACATAGAGGCTGGGCAGGTCTGGGCTCGGGCTGCCCGTCCCGCGAAGCACCTCCAAGAGAGCCGCCTGGCCCTCAGTCTGACGGGCCAGCTCCGCCGCTTCCATGCTGCTCGCCACGCGGTCCGCGTGCAGCACGAGGAGCTCGATATCGCGCGGACTGAACGACCAATGCGGATCGCGGTTATGCACGGCGATGACGCCGACTATCTGGCGTCCGGCACGAGGACGTACAAAAGATCCCGTTCGGATGATCGGCACCGCCAGGTGCCAGGGAGCGTCCTGGTCGGCGGGTGCCATTCCGCCCGGAAGCGCCCGACAGTCCTCTCCGCGCATGATCACGGGCTCGCCACGCTGCCATGTGTGCCCGATCAGACGTTCGCCCGGCCGATAGGTCCGTGTCAAGAGGATGCCAGGGAGCAGGTCCGTCGCCTGCTGCTCAATATCCGCCAATGGATCACCATAGGTGAGCGCGTTCTGCCCCAGACTCGTCTGCGAAACCCGCATCGGGTGGCTTGCCGGACCCCGCGCCCCGAACGCGCCCAGCCCGCCGTCCATCCGCGCCCGCGTGCGCCGCGCCCGCAACACCAGGCGCTGCCGCGAGTCATCCAGGGTCGCCAGCTCGCCGCTATCCGCGTGCACCAGGGCCATGGCCGCATCCAGTGCGTCTCCAAAGAAGGCCGGGTCCAGGGGACGCACACCCGGAACCTCCGGCGCGGGCGGGTGGCTCAATCGTGGTGCGCCGAGGGCGCCGCCATTCAGGCCGCCACTAGTAGCGGGCACGGCATGCGCCGACGTGTGGCCCAGGTAGCCCGTCCCGGGGTGGGACATGTCGGAGCCCGCGGACGCCGGCACACCGGATGGACGCTGTGAAGGAGGTGGAGTCGGGGCCGGCCGCATAGGGGTTCCTCGCTCACTGGCGGTTGGATGCCGCGCGGCGCGTCCGAGAGTCAGCGGGCAGAGTCTTCTGGCAGACGTCGCCAACACGTCGCGGCCAGGGGTCAGGATAGCACAAGCATTAGACCTTGGCAACCGCAAGTTCAAGGTTCGCGCCGCGTGTCAAGCGCCACTCGACCAACGGCGTTCACCCGTCGCCCGTGTCCGCGTTGACCACCCCGCCGACCCTATGCTACACTCTACAGACGCGGGTATTCCTTGGTGCGGGCTGGTGTGACGCGGTGTATCAATGGTGCGCCAGGTGCCGCCACGAGCATCCTCCAACATCCAACTACATCCACGGGCGCGCGCACCGCGTGCTCCAGACGCGCGCTCACGTCGCGCACACACGCCTCCCAGCCCGAGACCACCGATGCGTGGCCGCCTTTGGAGCCGTACGAGAGCGGAACTAGACAGGAAAAGGAACGGTGCCTAAGGTCACCTTCGTCAATGAGAACCGCACGGTTGAGGTCGAGCGCGGGGCGTCGCTCCGCTACGCCGCCCTCGAAAACGATGTCCCACTCTATTGCATGTGGTTTGGCCTATCCAAGCTCGCCAACTGCCACGGCAATGGCCTGTGCTGGACCGATCGCGTCAAAGTGACGCCAGCCGCCTCGGTTTCGCCACGCACAGTGCTCGAGAAGGCAATGGTCCAGTTCGGCCAGATCCGCAAGGATCCCACCGTCCGCTTGGCTTGTCAGATTCAAGTCCTTGACGATTGCCAGGTGACCACGCGGTGCCAGCCGCGCCCGTAGCGGCGGCTGGTCGCTATTCGGTGCCCAACCGCACCAGCGCGCCCGGCCCCAACGCCAGGGGTGCGCGCCCACGCCAGGGTGGAGGAGCAGCAATGCGACTTGATCGCGTCTATTCCGAAGGCGAAGCGCTCGTCGCGCTCCGAAAACTCGGCTTTGAAATCAACGACGCGCCACTGCGTCCGGGTCTCTATGAGCTTTCCCATCGCGATGTCGGCGGGTCGCGCACGGTCACCGTTGACCAACTGTGCAGCTTCGCCGAGGGAGCATCCGTTCTCGAGTCGATGCTGAAGTCCGCGGTGGTCGCGCAGTGAGACGGCGTGTGCTCGTGGTCGACGACCACGAGGTCGTCCGGCTCGGTCTGCGCGCCGCCCTCGCGGGCGAGGCGGATCTGATCGTGGTGGGCGAGGCGACCAACGGCGCCGAAGCCATCGCGAAGATGCCTGTACTCGCTCCAGACGTCATCCTCATGGATGTGCGGATGGACAAACTCGGCGGCATAGAGGCGTGCCGCGAAATCTCGGGCCGATTCCCCCACGTGGGCGTGCTGATGCTCACTTCGTTTGACGATGACGACGCGGTACTGGCGTCGATGCTGGCGGGCGCTCGCGGCTATCTCCTCAAGAATGTTGGCCGCGCCGAATTGCTGCGCGCCGTCCGTCAGGTGGCCGCTGGCGATTCGCTCCTCGATCCCGACCTGATTCGTCGTGGGCGCCGGCGTCTTCAAACATTGACCACCGCGAGCGGGCCAGCGCGCGCACTGACGGAACGCGAGGCTGAAGTGCTGGCGCTGGTAGCGAAAGGCTACACGAACCGGCGCATCGCCGAGACCCTCTCGCTGAGCGAAAAGACCGCGCGCAACCACCTGAGCCACATCCTCGACAAGCTCGGCCTCTCGCGCCGGAGCGAAGCCGCTGTCTACGCGGTCGAGCATCAACTGATGCGACGCGACGAGTCGGAGCCGAAAGATCCCTAGCGTGGGCGGGCGGCCCTAGCGTCGCGCGTCATCCGCGCGAGGCAGGGAGATTCCCGCGGGCGCGATTGCGCTACCCCCACGATACGCCGCGCGGTTCGCGTCCACATAATAGGCGAAATCCACCGGCCACGCCGGACGCGGGTCTTGCCGCAGCAGGGCGGCGAAGCCACCGAAGAGCTCCGGATTGAGCGTGCCAAACCGATTGGGCGTCCGGAAGAAGAGCTCAAGATAGCCCGCGAGAAACTCCCCGTCATTCTGGAACACGTAGGGATGCCCGAGCGGAAGCTCGGCGTCCGGGACAAGCCCGGGCGAAGCGCCCGTGCGCGCCACCAGCACGGCGTAGCGCCGTGCCTCCAGGGCCTTGCCGGACACGAAACGACGGCGCGCCTCGGGGGTGAAGAGCGCGCCATCACGCGGATCAAGGCCTGGGAGCAGCCCGCGCCCGCGGGCCATCGTCCCGCTCTCGACGTCGTAGGCGTCCAGCATGTGCCCAAGCTCATGCAGAAACGGCGCGACCCCTGGGCGAGCGCCACCGAACCCTTCGAAAACGCGCTCGAGCCCAAGTTGGATGCGTTCGCGCGTCGGATCGTAGTCTCCGCCGGCTATTCCGCCATCGTCCGCGAACGCGCGTGCCGAAGTGTACAAGCGCAGGTGACGGGGCGCGCCAAGAAACGCCGCCAGGATGTCCGGACGTTGGCCAAGCACTTCGACGAGGTGGCCCGCCACGATCCAGCGGGCACTCGCCGGCAATTGCCCCGTCAGATCTTTCCGGCCTTCGCCGATCACCCGCAAATCGAGATGCGGATGGTGAGCCGTCGCGGCGATCTGGCCGAAGAGCGCGGCACGCTCGACGTCCGCCAGGACCATCACGGCGGGAAAGTAATGCGCGAGCGACCATGGATCGCCGGTCGCGTCGAAGAGCAGCGCCGCGAGCTGGGCCGGATTATCACGGCCCAGCAATTCGCGGTAGCGCGCCGCCCAGCCGGAGATGTCGCGCACCATGGCACGCACGTGACCAAACGGGGCAACGATCACGTCGTCCGGGAGGAAGACGACGCCTAACGATAGACCGCCGGCTACGGCTTGCGGGACCGCGCGCGCATATTTGGCATAGTCATCGAGCGACCACTGGACGGTGGGCGGTTCCGGTTGGGTGGAAGGATCGGACATTTACGGAGTTCTCACGGCAGGGTCGCAATGGGGCTGGGACGAAGGGGATGGTCGTCCTAGCTAGCTCATCGATACGTCCGCGTCGCTCGCCAATTGTGGCGGAGACACGGCGGGCATCCGGAGCCAGCCATCGACAAAGGGACCAGTCGCCGTTGGCTACTGGCGCATGAGAGCCGGGCTGATGCCGGGCTCGCGGCGTAAGACGACGCGCTCTACCGCCAGGCGTGCGGCCAAAACTCGGTGTCCCCCCACCTGGAAGGCGATCATAGAGCCGAGCGCGATACCACACAGGCCACCCAGAAGAATGCCCTCCACGAAAAACCGGTTGCGCAACGTCGACATCGCCGTTCCCCTTCCGTCTGCCGTCAATCGTGATAGACCTCCGTGGGGGCACTACTCCACAGACGTTCGAGCCGATAGAACTCCCGCTCCATCGGGCCGAAGATGTGCACGATCACGTCCCCACAGTCCAGCAGCACCCATCCGGTCGTGGCAGCGCCCTCGCGGCCACGGGCATGGATGTGCGCCTCGCTCAGCTTGTCCTCGACACTCGATGCGATCGCCTGAATCTGGCGCGCGTTCGATCCAGTACATATGACGAAATAGTCCGCGATGACGGACAACTCGCGAATGTCGAGTAGGACGATCTCGCTGGCCTTTTTGTCCGACGCCGCCTCGACGACGAGGTTTGCGACTTCACTGGGGTCCAGGCGTCCGACCTCCTTTTGATCCGCGCCCGCCTCGGGCGGCACCGTCTCCACGAATGAACCGGGGCACACCAACCATGCCCATACAGCGCCTCATTGCCTGCACACTGTGAAGTATACCACACGACCGTACGATTGCATGCCTAGCCCGCGAACGCTCAAATCGCGACTTCCGCGCTCAGCCGCCTGGAATGGGCGACCAGGCGAGCGAATGACCGCCGGCGCGAGTCTACGAAGAATCTGCGCGAAGCGGGCTCGCCACGCGGGGAACGTCACCGCTATCTCCAGCATAGGTCACCACCTCCGCTGGATGCCACGCCGCGCGCGAACCGGGAGAAACGGGGCAGACCTGAAGTCCTGGCGGACGTCGGCCCCGTTCGCCCTCAATCGACTACATCAGCCCTCGGCGGGAGCGCGCAACGCCTCCTGCGCCTCATCCAGGCGTTCCGCGACGATGCCGAGCGCGTCCACGGCGTCCGGCGTCATGCTGGTCCGCTGCGCGAGCTGGGCAAGCGCATGGGCAAACGTGGTGGTGGGCGGCAGCACGGATTCCAGCGTTTGACTGAGCCTGGCGGCGGACGCACGTTGCACGGCTACCTGGTCCGGTTCATCAGTGAGCGGCGCGGTCGCCGGAGCACCCGCGCCCTCGGCGGCCGGAGACCGGGTGGCGGGGTCACCGAAGAACCGGACGAGAAATTGGTCGAGTTCAGCGCTGGCCACGGCGAGCAGACTGGACACCTCGGCGAGTGACCGTGCTTCTGGCACCGCACGCGCCAGCATCCACCACTCTTGCGCACTGGCGGCGCGATCCAGCTCGTTCAATTGGCGCATGAGGCGTGCGGCCTGGCCATACACCGGGTGCCCGCCGGACTGCTTCACTGGCGGTTGCCGCATCGCCCAATCGCCTCCCGTACCTGACATAACGGCTCGCCTCCTCGACACATTGGCCCATATTGGCCGGTTGATCGGTCACGCCGGTCAGGCGGGGCCACACCGGTTTGCCCGCCGATTCTCGGCGGCGACTGCCCGCGCGAGCGTACCACCGTCACGCCAACCTGGCCAGTGCGCTTCGACTGAACCAGAGCCAGCACTGTTCTAAATCTAGCCGGTGCGCGCCGCGGCGTCAACCCGTCGGCGCGCCTTGCTCTTGGCTTCACGCCCATCCCTTGCGCGCCCGTTTCACTTTCCGCTCCGGACGGTCGTTACGTGGCTCACGCCACTACACGCGCCGCCCATCTTGGCACATACGCGGAGCGACGACGATCACCAGGCAATTGCCGAATACAGGGTATCCGCGATAAGATAGTGCGCGTTGCCGGCTCGAAGGCGCCAGAGACGCCACGACCAAACGTCGCCCGCGAGGAGGGTTCATGTCCACTCTACGAGATCACCTTGGCCGGCTACTCACCGTACCGGGCGTACGAGCGGCCGTTGTCGTTGGCCGCGAGGGGCTGCCGGTGGACGCCGCCGGTCGCGGCGATCAACGTTTCTTCGACGCGTTGGGAGCGCTGGGAGCGAGCGCGCTGGGAACCACAGAGGCCCTGGGCCACGACCTGGACACGGGCGCCACCGTGGGCACGCTACTCGAATTTGACGGCGGGTTCGTCTCCATTGATCCACTCGGCGAGTTCGCCGCCGTTGTGACACTGGCGGACGGGCCCGCGAGCCTGACCGGCATCCGCCAGCTCGTGCGAGGCGCGCGGGCGGACCTGTTGCGCGCCCTCGACACCTTATGAGGCGCACAACCCCGTCGAGTGAACCGCTCCCTCCCTCACTCCCGGCGAGTGACCGCCCAGCGAGTGACCGCCCAGCGAGTGATGGGAAAGGTATGCCACGCGAAAATCGCCCCGAGCGGACGTACGCTGGACGCGCGAGGCCGTTCGGCTGTCGGCGGCTATTGACAGAAGAATCTCCCCTCTGCTAGAATCGAATGGAACGGGGGTTCTACGGCGGGTGTGCGCACGCGGCGGGCGCCGCGCCCCGACCCGGAGAGGAAGTGGTCAGGTTGGCAGATTTGAGCGACATCCAGCGGCGTATCTACAATTTCATCGTGGATTACAGCCATCGCGAGGGACGCCCGCCGACCAACCGCGAGATCGGAGCCGCCCTGAGCATCCAATCGACCGGGCATGTAGACTATCACCTGGGCCGACTTCAAAAGTTGGGCATGATCGAACGCGAGCCACGAACAAGTCGCGGCATCCGGGTGCGTTCAATGGTCCGCGGGCTCGTAGTGCGCGGCACCATCGCGGCGGGCAGTCCGCTCGACATCTTCGCTCCTCCCGATCAAGAGACGCTGGATCTGACCGTCCATTCCAATGGCTATGTGCTGCACGTCCGCGGCAACTCGATGATCGACGATCACATCAATGACGGGGATTACGTGCTTATCGACCCCCAGGCCTACGTGGGCGATGGCGACATCATCGTCGCCACGCACAAATCCGCCGAAGGCGAAGCGGGCGCCGCGACACTGAAGCGCATCTACAAAGAGGCCAACCGGGTCCGACTGCAGCCCGCCAACTCCACAATGGAGCCGATCTTTGTGGGCAAGGGCGAGTGGGATCGCGAATGGGAAGTCCAGGGCAAGGTCACCGCGATGTATCGGCGGTGCTAGCCTTCCTGGGTGCACCTCCCGCCAGCAGCCCTCTCTCACGCTCTCGCCCGCCGCCGCGCGTGTCGTCCCGCGTGCGGCGCTCCGCGGCGCGTTCGTATCCGACGTCGCGCGCCCACCGCGGGTTTCCGTACCACCATTTGCTATCATGTGATCGTGCGCGATGACGCACGCGGCTGGCCGCACCGCCAGCATGGTGCGCACGTCTCACATCCACGTGGCGATGCCATTCGCGCGACCGCGTACTTTGGGGAATGGTGCCCCCGCGCGAACGCCAACCTGCAACTTGCCACGTGCCTGTACGTAGATACTGAACGGTGGGGATGCATCTGTCACACGACACGGATGACGCGGCGAACCAAAGTCGCGCCACGCCACTAACGGGTGGAAGCGCCGACGGCGGATCGCCCTCCACGAGTGGATGCCAGTCCGGTCCCGAAGACGCGATGACCCGAGAGCGCGGCGAGGCGCAAGGGCGCGCGCAAGCCGCGGAACAGGCCGGGCACGGCGCGACGCAACAGAATAGGAGGCGCAGGGTGGGGACCTCTGAGGCCGCCCTGGTGGCTCCCGCCTGGCGGGGCCGCACCACGAGCGATGCGCGACCGGCGGTTGAGGGCGCGACCACGGGCGCGGTGGAGCTGAGCGAGGATCACGTCCTCGTCCGCCGCGCACTGGCTGGCGATCAAGAGGCGTTTACCACGCTAGTCGAGAAATACAAGGATCCCGTCTACAACGTGGCGTACCGTATGCTCGGAAACCCGACCGAGGCGGAGGATGTGGCCCAGGAAACGTTCGTCCGCGCCTACACCCAGTTACGGACGTATAAGGAAGCGCACCGATTTAGCACGTGGCTGCTCTCGATTGCCTCGCATCTTTCCATTGACCAGCTGCGCCGCCGGCGCTTCCTGGCGCTACCGCTTGAGAACGTGCCATTCCTCGATTGGATCGCCGACCTCGCTGTTGGCCCCGAACAAGCCGCCGTCCAGGGCGAAACGTCCGACGAGATGCAGGGTCTCCTCCAGCAGCTCCCGCCGAAGTATCGCGCGGTGCTGATCCTGCGCTACTGGCACGACCTATCCTATGAGGAGATCGCCAACGCGCTCCGGCTCACTCCGGCGCTGGTAAAGGCGCGCCTGCACCGTGCGCGCGAGCTTGTCGCGCGCCGCATGCGCGCTCAGGGCCTTGATCTCGGCGCCGACAGTGAGTTGAACGATGGCGCGGGTGCCGAGGCCACCGGATCGGACACCGGACCCGTCCGGAAGGGGGGCGCCACCCATGCCGCAGCGACCCCATAGTCATTCCAGGCTCCCCGCCGGGGAATGGCCGCGCGTTCACGCATGCCGCCCGCCGATTGATCCGGCGCAGCGCCGCGTCCTCCACGTGCGCGCGCTTCTCGCCGAGCAGCACGCGCGCCAGGTCGCGCGCGAGCGCGAATTGGATCGCGTCCTTCGCGGCCTCGCCCAGCGCAACACGGTGAGCGCCCCTCCGAGCTTTGCGCAAGCGGTCCGCGTCAGTCTCACGCACGGATCCACGCCCGAAAGCCTGGGCCTAACGTCCGTGTGGTCGGCGGCCCTCCCACTGGAGGACCAATGGGCGCGTGCTGTCGCCCTGGCGGTGGAGTGGTTTGAGCGCGACCGACGGACGGCACTGGGAGCGCTGGGTGCTCTTCTGCTGGCCATGCTGGTGAGCGTGGTTGGATTGTTCCGCGACCCCGCGATTCTCCTTACGGCGCTCGGAACCCTTGGCGCCATGTTTCTGGCGGCCCTCGCCACGGCCCATCTCGTATCAACCGCCGTGTTTGCCGTCATGGGCACGTCCCTTGTCGCGCTCTGCGTCGCGCTCGTCTATGTCGCCCTGGCCACGGTCTGGATCCGTCTCGTGCGCACGCCGCTGGAGGCCTGAGCGCCATGGCCGCCTTTCCCCCCAGCGCACAGATGCGCCGCCCCTCCCGGCCGCGTATCCGTCTGGGGGGATGGGATCGACTGGATGTCCACTCACGGGACCGAGTGCGTCTAGTTCTGGCCGCGTTTGCGCTCGCGGCCGCCTGGGTCTGTCTCACCGGCAGTCCGTCCGCGCGGGCGCATCCTCAATTGGCCGGCACCGACGTCAGGTGCGCCCCCGGCAACGTGGTGGCTTACGCACGTGGACTCGTCATCATGCGGGATCAATGGATCTGTGGTGACGTGGATGCCTATGGCGGCGGCATCACCATTCTGGGGCGCGTTACCGGGAGTGTCACAGCGTTCGGGGGCGGCGTCCGGGTGGCGGGACCCGTGGAAGGCGATGTAACCGCGTTTGGCGGCGACATCTGGCTCTTACGTGGGGCGAGCGTTACTGGCGATGTGCAAACATGGGGCGGTGCGATCCATCGAACGCCCGCGGCGCTGGTCACGGGTGACATTGAACGCGGCGATCGCCTGGCTATCATGGCACAATCGCGGTGGCCTGGCTTCTCAGGCCACTGGGCGTTTCCGTGGCCATGGATGCTTGCTTGGGCCGTCCTCGCCGCCCTGGTTGTCGCAGTCGCACCTGAACGCACGCTGCGCGTCAGCGCTGTGGCGCGGCGAGCGGCCTGGCGCAGCCTCGCCGTCGGTGTGCTCACAATCCTGCTCGGCGCCACTCTGGCCGCCGTGCTGTTCGCGACTTGCATCGGCATACCGGTGTCGCTCTTGCTGTTAGCCGTGCTGCTCCTGGCCTGGATACTGGGCACGGTGGCACTCGGTGTCTGGCTGGGCGAGCACGTCGTGCGCGTGATTGCTCCAAATGAGCATTCGCCGGTGCTGGCGGCCATTGTGGGCGCCGCGGTGCTGGCCGGCATCGAAACGATTCCATGGGTTGGCGGTGGGGTGTCGGTCATCGCTGGCAGTGTGGCCCTTGGTGCCGCATTGCTCGGTCGCTTTGGCTCCCAGCGTGCCCCTGCTGGGCGCGCCCTCGCGGCGTCTCGAGAGCTGTAATTTACCCCGACCGCCACGACGCCAACTCTCGGCGTCGCGTATGCTAGAATGAGGCCGGAGTCGCTCTGGGCGCGGTTTCAGGGCACCACGATGTGTCCGCGTCTCACCACGGCGACCGGGATTCGTGCGCCAGGAGGGATCAATGCCAGCCGATGCGCACGCCCTCGAGAACGATGCGCCAGTCGTCGAACTCGAGTTGCTTGATCTTGCCCATGGCGGGGACGCCGTCGGGCGCTACCAGGGCCGCGCGGTGTTCGTCCCTGGAGGCCTGCCGGGTGAGCTAATCCGTGCGCGCCTGGTGCGTGATCGCGGCTCTTATGCGCGCGCAACGCTCGTAGAGATTCTGCGCCCGTCGCCCGACCGCGTCGCCCCACGCTACCCGGCACTGGGCGAGTCCGGCGGTTTCCAATGGCAGCACCTCGATTACGCGGCGCAGCTCGTGTGGAAAACACGCATTGTGCGGCAGCTCATGCTTCGCATTGGCCATTTCGCGCATCCAGCCGTGCATCCCACGCTCGGCATGCCCGCCGGCGCGGACCTCTGGCGCTACCGCACGGTCGCCCAATTCGCTGTGGGCCAAGATGGCGCCATCGGCTTCCGGCGCGCCGCCAGCCATGATGTCATCGACATGCTCGCGTGTCCCATTGTTCATCCCGCCCTCGACGCGCTCTATCAGGACGTCCGGAGGTGGCTGCGCGCGCGATGGGGCGAGGACACCGCGCGCTTTCTTGAGCGCTTCACACTGCGTGTGGCCGCCCACACGAGCGACGACACGCGGCCGCAATTGCTGCCGTCCGGTATTCCGGCGCTTCCGCGCCCCCCTGACATCCCGGCCGCACCTCTGGAAACGCAGGACGCGGCGGCCACCGCGCGACCCGCACCGGCGCCCGGCCAACATGCGGGACTGATCAGCATTGAGGCGCGCCCCGGCGGCGCGCTGGATGCGGACGGCGGACCGGAGCGGCTCGGTGAGGCACTTCTTGAGGCGATCCCATCGCTAATGGGCGCCGTCGTGCTTGGCCTGCCGGGGGGCCGCGGCCGCGTGGAGATCGGCCAGGACTTCGTGTACGACCGTGTCTTTGATCGCGTCTTCCGCATCTCGGCCGGCTCCTTCTTCCAGGTGAATCACGCCCAAACCCCCGTCCTGGTGGAGCACGCCTTGGCGGCCGCGCACATCCGCCCGACCGACCGCGTGGTCGATGGGTACAGCGGCGTCGGCCTGTTCTCGCTCTTTCTGGCCGGTCGGGCCACCCGTGTTCGCGCGGTCGAGTCGCAGCCGAGCGCCGTGGCCGACGCCCGCGCCAGCGCGACCATCAATCACATCACCAACGTCACCACGGTTGAGGGCGTGCTTGAGCGCGTGCTCAGTCTGCTCGCGCATCAGGGCGAGCGCGTGGATGTGGTCCTGGTGGATCCGCCGCGCGCCGGCTGCCATCCACGCGCCATCGCGGCGATTAAAGCGCTGGCTCCACGCACCGTCGTGTATGTATCGTGCGACCCCTCAACCCTCGCGCGCGACCTCCGCCTGCTCTGCGATGACGGCTACCAGCTAGCCCACATTCAGCCCGTGGACCTCTTTCCCCATACCGCCCACATCGAGTGCATCGCCCTGTGCGAGCGCACGCGCGATCTGCCATAGCGCCGCCCAGGATGGGTTTGGCGCCTTCCAGGATCGGCCGTTTCTCGCCCGGCGCCCACCGCTCCACGCGCGCCGCTCCACGCGCACCGATCCACGCGCGCGCTCGACGTGATGGTCCGCGTTCCCTTGGTGTCGCGCTCGACCGCTCTCCTCCTATATGCCGCTTGCCTGAGACGTCTCTATGTGATACGCTAGAAGCTGGTGTGCTGCGCGGCTGGACATCCGTGCCCGCGAGGACACGACGTCTGAAAGGGCCAGCACGGTGTTTCCGCGCGTGGTGAGAGTGGAGATCGACGGTGGGACGGGGTGAGTGGATGGGCGCGCGCGAGCACCCAGTCGTGTCGGTGGAGAGCGGGCGCACGCTGCTGCGCGTGGGCGACGTCATTCAGTCTGTCGCGGTGGACGAGCGTTACGAACCTGACGTGTGGGACGCGATGCTGCCCACGCGCACGCCGGCGAACGCACTCATCCTTGGTCTTGGGGGCGGCACCATCGCCACCCTCCTCACGCGGCGTTTTGGCCCCGTGCCCACGGTCGGCGTTGAGCGCGATCCGCGCATTGCCCGCCTCGCCCGCGAATCCTTCGGACTCGATGGCCTGCGCAACGTCCAGGTCGAGATTGATGACGCCTTCGGCTTTCTGGGCCGATGTCAGGTGCGCTTCGACCTGGTCTGCGTCGATCTCTACGTCGCCGGCAAAATGGAGCATGGCGTCCTGGCTCCAGCGGCTCTCCGCCACATCGACCGCGTTCTCGCCCCTGAAGGCGAAGCGGTCTTCAACATCTGGAGCTCCCGCCACCTGCCCGACCAGATGCGCCGCATTCAGCGTGTGCTCGCCGTCGAAGGCATCAGCGAGGTGGCCGGCAACGTTATCGTCCGCTGCGGCCATCGGCGCTTCGTCACCGTCCTTCCAGCGATGAGCTAATTGGCCTGTGTGCGCTGTTTGGCCGTGCGCGGTGTGCCCATCAGCCCGCCGTCCTCTCGGCCACCGCGCCCTCGGCTACCACACCCTCGTTCGCCAGCGCCTCGACCGCCGCGGATGGGTTGATCGCGGTCTCCGCGCAGCGGCGCAGGTCCATCTCTTCGAGCACCTTCTTCTTGCCCAACACGTGCTTGACCAGCTCGAACGCGCGAGACGTCTGCTCAGGCGTGAGAGTATAGCCGAGCTCCGCGAGCTGCGCGTTCAGCGCGGCGCGGCCCGAGAGCTTGCCCACATGCATCCGCCGCTCGTGCGCCGGCAGCCCAATATCTTCTGGGCGCATGATCTCGTACGTTCGCGCGTCCTTGAGCACCCCGTCCTGGTGAATGCCGCCGCCGTGCGCGAACGCGTTGGCCCCCACCACCGCTTTGGTCCATTGTGGTTGCATGCCGCTCAGTCGGGCGATCAGCCGGCTGGTGGGAATGATCTGTGTAGTGTCTACGGCCACGTCCAGATCCATATCCTTGCGGCGCGTGCGGACGGCCATCACCACTTCCTCAGTGGCGGCATTGCCGGCGCGCTCGCCCAGGCCATTGAAGCACGTATCCACCCGCTCAGCCCCGTGTCGGAGCGCCGTGATGGCATTGGCCACCGCCAGACCCAGGTCGTCGTGGCAGTGCGCCGAGATGCGGATCGTGGGGAACTCACGTCGCAGCTCATCGATCAGCTCGCCAAACTCCCAGGGCATGGCAAAGCCAACCGTATCGCAGATGGTGACGAAGCGCACACCCTCCTTCATGATCGCATCCACCACCTCGAGGATAAAGTCGTGCTCGGTCCGCGTCGTGTCCTCCAGCGCGAAGTCGGCGTGGTCGGTATACGCACGCGTCCGGGCCACCGCCGTCCGCGCCAGCTCCAGGACCTCGGGACGTGTCTTGCCCAGTTTGGCCTCGCGGTGCAGCGGCGACGTGCTGACGAACGGCTGCACCGCGCTGTGGGTCGCATCCTTGACGGCCTCCCAGGCGCGATCGATGTCGCCCGGAAACGCCCGCGCGATGGCGCAGATCTCGGCATTGTGGACATTGCGCGCGATCAACTGGACCGCTTCGAATTCTGGCTCGCCGGAGATCGGAAAGCCGCAATCGAGCGTGTCGAAGCCCATGTCCGCCAGCGCCCTGGCGATCTCAAGCTTCTCCTCGGCAAAGTAGTTGATACCCGGGGTCTGCTCGCCATCGCGCAGCGTGGTTTCGTAGAACTTGATGGTGCGCGTCACGTCATCCCTCCTCGGCGCTGAGTTGATCCTCCACGGACTCCGACATCCGCATCCGTGGAGGCTGGGCTGGAGAGCGAACCGCGCCGCTATTCCAGCCAGCTGAACGGGTACGCTGGGTCGTCCATCGCCTGCGCGGCCGCGGCGAAATTCAGTGGGCGGAAAGTGTCCACCATGACCGCCAGCTCGTCGGTGCGCTCCGCCCCCAGGCTCTTTTCCACCGTGCCTGGATGGGGCCCGTGCGGAATGCCGCGCGGGTGCAACGTGATCGAGCTGACCTCGACACCCTTGCGGCTCCCGAAATTGCCGCTGACATAGTAGATCATCTCATCGCTGTCGATGTTGCTGTGGTTATACGGCACCGGGACGGCGAGCGGATGATAGTCGAGTTTGCGTGGGCAGAACGAGCACACGACGAAATTCGGTCCCTCAAACGTCTGGTGGACTGGGGGTGGTTGGTGGACGCGCCCGGTGATGGGCTCGAAGTCGCCGATGTTGAACGAGTAGGGGTAGAGATACCCGTCCCAGCCGACGACATCCAGCGGGTGATAGTCGAACGTGTAGGTCATGAGCTGGCCATTGACCTTCACGCGCACCTGATACTCGCCCAGCTCTTCGTGCGCGGGGAGCTCGCTGGGCGCGTGGAGGTCGCGCTCACAGTATGGCGAGTGCTCCAGCAGTTGTCCGAACGCGTTGCGGTACCGTTTTGGCGGCTGAATCGGCCCCCCAAACGCTTCCACCACCAGGAAGCGCTGGTCACCGGCCGCCGGATCCACGCGGTAGGTCGTGCCACGCGGGACGACGAGGTAATCGCCCTCCCGGTAGGGCATGAGTCCAAAGATCGTCTCCAGCGAACCCTGGCCTTCGTGGACGAAGATCAATTCGTCCGCCTGAGCATTGCGGTAGAAGTACGCCATCCGCTCGGTCGGCCGCGCGACCGCGATCGCGCAGTCGGCGTTATAGAGCAACAGCCGTCGCCCGTCAATTGGGTCGCCGCCGGGCTCGACCCCGCGCGTCTTCAGATGGTGATGGCGATGAACGTCTTGCGGCCACTCATCCTGGCAGACATCGGCGTGCTTGGCGATGGCGCTCACACGCGTCGGGGGATGGCGATGGTAGAGGAGCGAGTAGACACCACTGAAACCCTCTTCGCCAAAGAGCTCCTCACTATAGAGGCCGCCGTCTGGCGTACGGAACTGGGTGTGGCGCTTGGGCGGCACCACCCCCAGGCGCTGATACGATGGCATGATCTGCTCTCCCGGGCTGGACACGCCCGCCGTTGCCGTCACAGGTTGCCGTCACGAATTGCCGTTACGGGTTGCCGTCACAGGTTGCCGCGTAGCGCCTGCTCGCGCTCGATCGCCTCGAACAGCGCCTTGAAGTTGCCCTCGCCGAAGCCACGAGCACCCTTGCGCTCGATCACCTCGAAGAAGACCGTCGGCCGATCCTGGACATTCTTCGAGAAGATTTGCAGCAGGTACCCGTCCTCGTCCCGGTCCACCAGCACGCCCAGCTTGGCCAGATCGGCGATCGGCTCATCGATCGTGCCGACACGCCCTTCCAGTTCGGCGTAGTAGCTCGGAATCGCCGAGATGAACTCCACACCCTGTGCCTGCAACTTGGAGACCGTCGTCAGGATGTCGTTGGTGTGCAGGGCAATGTGCTGGACGCCCGGCATGCCGTAATAGTCGAGATACTCCTCGATCTGCGACTTCTTCTTGCCCTGGGCCGGCTCGTTGATGGGGAACTTGATCTTCCCCTGGCCGCCTTCCATCACTTTGGACATGAGGGCGGAGTACTCGGTGCTGATCGCCTCATCACTGAAGTGGATGATCTGCTGGAACCCCATCACGCGTTCGTAGAAGTGGACCCACTCATCCATCTTACCGAGCTCGACATTTCCAACGACGTGATCGATGCCACGCAAGCCAGCATCCTTGCCCTCGAGAGCCGGCGGGCACTCGACGGCGGCGTAGCCCGGAAGAAACGGTCCGGCGTAATCCTCGCGCTCGATGAAGCTGTGGACGGTCTCGCCGTAGGTATGAATGGCGGCGCGCTTGACCCGGCCGTGCCGGTCCTCGCTGACCGTCGGCTCCATGGCGCTCCGCGCCCCGCGTTCGAGGGCCGCCTGATACGCCGCCGCCGCGTCGCCCACCTGGAGCGCGACATCGGTCACGCCGTCGCCGTGCGCCAGCACCGACTGGCAGGCCCGGTGTTCCGGGGCGAGCCCGGAGGTGAAGACGAAGCGAATATCCCCCTGCGCGACCACATAGCTCGCGCGATCACGCAGTCCGGTTTCCAGGCCCGCGTATGCCACGGGACGAAACCCGAGCGTCGTGCAGTAATAGTACGCGGCCTGCTTGGCGTTGCCAACATAGAACTCGATATGATCCCAATTCTTGATGGGCAAGAAGTCATTCTCAGCCACGATGCGACCTCCACACTGTCGTTTTGCCGCGGGCGACCGGACCGATCGGCACATCGGACGCCCACAAAAATCTACCTGCGTGGGCGTACCATGCGGCGCGCCGCGCGCGAAACCCCTTGCGATGGCGCGGACAACCGGTGCGCCGCTCGCCCAGCCACTCCGATGCCACGGGCGACAACGTCGACAGGCGACAACCGTCGCCGGCGTGGCCGCCGCGGGGCCACTGGATGCGCGCCGCATCGGATCTTAGCCGTGTCATTGCGTTCGCGCGGGCACGACATCGAGCGTCGTCGACTCGGCCCGCTCACGCCCCACGCGGCGCTCCGCACCTCGGCGTGCCGATTGGTGGCGAGTGCTCGCGGCGTATCGTGTCGCAGGGATGCCGGCGGTCATCGAAGCAGAGCGGAATGCGCAAACGCGTGGCCAGGAGTGGATGACCATCAGACCTGGGCGGATCGCCACTACACAGGGCGAGCGCGACGCTCGGCTGCGGCTCCTGATTCGGCGGGCGCCCAAAGGCCACCCTGCCGTTCAAGGCACGGCCGAGGCTGCCTCCGCTCACCGGCAAACTCCCTTGTCTGGCCCGGAACCGCACGGATAAGGGCGTGCGCCCGGGGCGCACGCCAGATGCGTCACCCGTAGTATACAACGCCAGTCTCCCGCGGTAACCTTCGCCGCGCCGCTCGTCTCCCATCATGTGGCGCGGTGTCCCGCCCGTTGACGCGTTGTGTGCCGGGGCACGGCTTCAGTAGTCCGTTTCCGGCAAGGCTCATGCTACGGAGGGTGTGTCCCCACGCTCGTGGGGTTGAGGAGAACAACCATGACCTATCAGCATGATTTGCTTGGAGACGCCTGGGGTCCCGCAGCTGGACCTGACGTGCTGGCGACCACCAGTGACCTCAGTGACCTGGCGGCACGTCTCAGTCACCTTGCGCGCCCCTACCTGTACGAGGCCATGGGACGCCGGCTATTCCTGGCGACCATTCGCGAGTTGCCGCCAACGGTCGCGGCTTTCGAGCAGGTGGCGCTAGCCCTCGCCGAAACCGCCCTCCATCGCGCCGTTCGCGTGGCGAGTGACGAGGCGCTGCTCGGTCCGTCAACCGACGCCGCCTTGAGCGGCTCAGCCTGGCGGATGGCCCAGCCATTGGCCCTCGATGCCCTCACGGCGGATGCCTTGCGCGAACTGCGCGGCCTCTACGCCGAGATCCGCGCAACGTCCTGGGACGGCTGATCGCCGCGCCGCTTATGTGGTCTCGCCGCACCACGATGTGGGCACTAATCGCTTCCGAGGTTGGGCGGCATCGGCGCAGTCCGTTGCGATTCTGGCTACGCTGCCACAGTGGAAGCTGGCAGACCTGCCGCCGGGATGCGTCCGACGTTGATCGATCCAGCAACGCCAGCGGGCGCGACGCCAGGGTCCGCACACACTGTCGCGTGAACGGCGCGTAGCCGCGTGCCCAGCTCCATCAACTGGGTCGCGTGCGCGCGCGGATTCGACACCACGTGCTCGTCCAGTTTCCGCTCCATAGCGACTTTCCCGGCCACAAGCTCGGCGTTCTGCTGGGAGAGCCGCTCATTCTGCTCCGCCAGCTCCGCGCCCTGCGCCGCGAGCCGCTGGCCCGTAGTCGGCGCGTCAGGGATGACCGGCCGTTGGTCGTGGACGGCGAAGAGACGGGGCCGCGGCGCCAATTTGAAGCGCGTGATGAGCGGATCGATCCACTTCATCATCCGGAGTGCCTGCCTTTGCGCTGTTCGACGCGGCGCGCCGGGGCGTTCTAGCGTGGCGGGCCGCCGAGCCCTCGGCAAGCGGGCCCTATTTCGCTTCCTCGTGGCATCATACCAACGGGATCATGCGTGGCGCGCCGATGTCGGGTGCGTTACCGCGACGGGCCGGCGCGCTGCCTCGCCACCGCGTGCGGTAGCGTCTATGGATGCAAGGACGGTGGATGGCGCACGGCGGGCGCCCGCCATAACCAGTGGATGGGCGACCAACCGTGCCAATGCACGAATTCGCCCACCTCCCCGATCGCGCTCCCCCCCCCCGGCCGTCCCCGGCGGTTGCCACAATGTGCGGACGGAGCCCGCGGGGTTCGAGGTCCCTCACGAGTGTGATGACCCCTCGCTCACCGTCCGTGGTACTGTGTGTTTCGGCGTCCCTCTCGCTCCGCACGCCTGAGCCGCTCGCGGTCTGCCGCGCAGGCGACCACCACGACGCGGCCCGGCGCGACGCGACCCGGCGCGACGCGACCCGGCGCGACTGCCCGCGCCATGCCATCGTCCATGACCGTGAGCATCCACCTGGAAGGCCACCCGATGCGCTACTGTCCCGAGTGCGCG
>JANWHL010000101.1 GCA_025450405.1 Ktedonobacterales bacterium | reverse complement strand
TGCACACGGGGCTGGCGATCCTGGAGCTGCTGCGGGGGGTGGCGCGGACGGCGGGCATCGCGTTTCTGATCACCACCCACGACCCGGCGGCGCTGCGGATCGTCGACACCGTCTATTCGATCAATGATGGCGTCCTGGGACCGGCCGGTCCTCCCACTCCCGTACCCGCCTGAGCGTGCCGGGCCGGACACTCTGGCTTGGCACACGGGAGGATGACGCGGAATCGGGTTGAAGTTGCGCCGCGCGGCCACCGGAGGATGTCTGGGGGACATCGACGGCCTCGGCGAACGCCACCGGCGTGGACCACCCAGACGCGGCATGGGTTCATGTACCGGTTGCTCCACATGGCTGGGCACGCGACCGCGGCGGTATAGTCGGCTCCTCTCACCGTGAGAGATTTCCACTGGCCCGAGCGCATATTTCTGAAGGTGGGTCGTCATACCAGGGAAGGGGCATCGGCATGCGAGCGCAATCGACCGGCACGCGCCGGCGACTGGGAACCGCGCGAGGCGCCGGCGGGGGCCGGGGCGGCGCGGTCGGGTCGTCAAGCGGTCGGTCGCGTGGGCTCTGGCAGGGCCGGCGCGCCTCGCCAACGTCCGCCATCCAGTTGGCGCTCATGCGTCTGGGCAATGGCTGGCGATTGCTCCTGGCCGTTGGAATGGGCATCCTTGTCGCGGTCGTTTTGATCTGTTCGGTGCCGCTGTACGGCGCGTTTATGACTGACGTCGCCCTTCAGCTGGCCATCCGCGGGATTGGCGGCACCGGACGCACTATTGACATTGCGGCGACGAGCGAGAGGATCAGCGCGACGTATCGCGCTCAGTCTGACGACGCGGTTCGCCAACTGGGCAACACATACCTAGCCAGCCTTGCCTCACCCGAGGCGAATGCGTACCTCGTTTCCGGTGTCGTCCAGGTGGTTGGCGTCAACGGCCGCGCAATCGATCCAAGGGGCCAGAGCGATCCACGCGTAGCCTTTCTCGCCGCCAACTATGCCCAAGCCGCGGCGCATATCCAGTTGAGCGATGGGGCGCTGCCGCGGTCGTATAGCGGCGGGACCACCTCACCTGACGCGGTCATCACCGCTCGGATGGCCCAGGTCCTGGGGCTCCACGTCGGCGACACGCTGCGCACCACCTATTTCGAGTTTGGCTCGGAGGATCCCCAGTCGACATTCCGGGTCGCGGTTCACGTCGCGGGGATCTGGGAGCCCGCGACTGGCGCTGGAGATCCGTATTGGAACGGTCAGGCCTTTTACACGCCCCCAGATCACAGCGGGGGGCCCGCCGTCTATTCCGTCCTCATGGACCCTGATGCGTTCGTGGCCGCCATTGCCCCCATGCCGGATCTTGGCATCACCCAGCATTGGGTGTATTTCGCCGACCCGAGTCGTATCAACAGTGGGAACATGACCGCCGTCGTGGACGACATCGCGCTGTTGCGGTCGCATGCCGCCGGCACGCTCACGCCGCTGGGCGCGAGCGCCGTCACCGTGACCGCGGGCCTCGAGGCGCCGATCGAGGCCGTGACCCAGCAGATCGGCATTCTGAGCCTCCCGCTGTATGTGATCGTGGCCCAGATTGTTGGCCTGGCGATGCTCTTCGTCGTGGCCATGGCCGGTCTGCTCGTGGATGGCCACGCCGGCGAAATCGCGACGCTCAAGAGTCGCGGGGCGAGCGGGACACAGATGTTGAGCACGTATGCGGTGCAGGGCCTCTTGCTCGGCATCGCGGCGGCGGTGGCCGGGCCGTGGCTGGCGGGACTGCTGGCCCTGGGCCTGTTGCGCTGGTTTGTGCCCGCGAGCACCCTCGCCGCCGCTGGCGTGGGATCGTCCTATTTGACCGCGCTCGCCGCTCCGTCGACGATTGTGTTGCCGGCCGTGGGCGGCGCTCTGCTGGGTGCGGCGGCGGTCGTCGGAGCGGCCCAGCGCGCGGCGCGACTGGATGTGCTGGCCTTCCGGCGCGAGCAGGCGCGTGCCACGCGCGAGCCGTTCTGGCGCCGTTATTACCTGGATATCGGTCTGGCGGTGTTGTGCGCGCTCGGCTATCTGGAACTCGCGCAGTTCGGTGGTCTGGGCACCCGCGAGGCGTTGGGCCAGGGCGCGAGCAGTCCGCTCCCGCTGGCCGCCCCGGCGCTCCTCTTGCTGGCGGGTGCGCTGCTGGTGCTGCGGTTCTTTCCGGTGGTGACGGGGGCGGGCGCCCGACTGGCATCGCGCGGGCGCGGCACCACGGGCATGCTGGCGTTGGCGGAGGTCTCGCGCAGCCCGGCCGGACCCAGCCGCCTGACGTTGCTGCTGGCCCTGTCGGTCGGTCTCGGTCTCTTCGCCATGGTGTTCGATAGCTCGCTGGTGCGCAATTCCGCCGACCGCGCCGCCTATCAGACCGGCGCCGACATCCGCCTAGTTCAGCGGCAGCCTGAGCCGGCGGAGAATGATGCGCGTATACAGGCGGCGCTTTCCGGGCTGGCCGGCGTCCACGCCGTCACCCCCGTCTTTCGTGGGGTGGCGACGTCCACCCTCGCCAGCGGTGTGCAAAGCGTCAACCTGCTGGGCATCGACCCGGCCACCTGGCGGGCGGCCGCTGGCGCGTCGTGGCGGTCGGATTATGCTGACCAGCCGATTGCGCGACTCTTGGACGGCCTGCGGACGCAACAGGACGGCGACACGACCGCCGACCGCGAAGGGGCCACCAATGCCGGCGACGCGGCGCATCCCGTGTGGGCGATCGTCAGCGCCAACTTCGCGAGCGGCCAGGCGCTGCAAGTGGGTGACCGATTTCAATTGGTTTTCCAGGCCACACAGTCAACGCCCACTTTCTTCCGCGTGGGGGCGATCGCGCGTGAGTTCCCGACGCTGTACCCCGCCGCGGTGCCTGGTGGCTTCCTCGTGGTGAATTTGAATGACGCGCTGGGCATGGTGGCGGTGGCCAGCCAGGCCGCGCAGGTGCCGAACGCGGTCCCGGGACCGAACGAATACTGGCTCTCCACCACGTCGAACCCCGGCCAACTGTCCGCGCTCACGCGAGCGCTCACCGCGGGCGCCACGACCCTCGACCTGAGCCAGGTCCTGGACCGTCGAGCGCTCGAGGTCCAGATCGCGAGTGATCCGATCCAGGCGGGCATGCGTGGTTTGCTCACGGTTGGCGCGCTGATCGCGGCCGGCCTCGCCGTTCTGGGCAGCCTGATTCAGTCGGCCATCGCGGCGCGTCAACGGGCGGTGCGCTTCGCCGTGCTGCGCACGATTGGCCTGACGGGCGCGCAGCTTGCCGGCGTGTTGCTCAGCGAACAAGCCGTGGTCTACGCCTTCGGGCTCGTGGCCGGCACGCTGCTGGGTCTGCTGCTGGCGACCGCCACGCTGCCGTTCCTGCAATTCAGTGACACCGCGACCGATCCCGCGCGGGTGGGTGTTCCGGCGTATGTGCTCGCGGTCGATCCGGCCGCGCTCCTCTGGTTGTACGTCATCCTCCTGGGCGCCTTTATCATAGCCCTGCTGATCGCGGCGCGCTACGCGGCGACGATCGGGCTCGGCAAGACGCTGCGCCTGGGCGAGGATTAGCCCTGGCCCGCTCAAGCTGGTCTGGAGAAGCACGAGGCCGCGATCCGCACCCGACGCAAGGGGATCGCGCGTACGGAGGATGGGGGCTCGGATGCCTGCGCTGGTCGAGACGCACAACCTGGTGAAGATCTATAAGGCGGCCGATCTCGAAGTCGTCGCGCTGCAAGGTCTGGATCTCTATGTGCCGCAGGGCGAGATGCTGGCGCTGGTCGGGCCTTCGGGCGCTGGCAAGAGCACGCTGCTCAATATCCTCGGCGGACTGGACGTTCCCAGCGCTGGCCGGTGTGAGGTGGCCGGGGTGGATCTCACGCGCCTGACGAGTCACGACCGGCTCCTCTACCGACGGCGCATCGTCGGCCATGTCTGGCAGCAAACCAGCCGCAATTTGCTCAGCGACCTGTCGCTGCTGGATAATGTCCTGGTGCCGATGGTGCTGGCGGGCTATCCCGCGCGCCAACGGCGCACTCGCGCACGCGAGCTGCTGCGGCGTGTCGGCCTGGCCGATCGTGTGGACCACAAGCCGGAACGGCTCTCGGGCGGTGAGCAACAGCGCGGGGCTTTGGCCGTGGCTCTGGCGAACGATCCGCCCCTGCTGCTTGCGGACGAACCCACCGGCGAGCTCGACAGCGCGACCGCCCGCGAGGTGCTTGGCCTGCTGCGCGATTTAAACCGGGATCTGGGCCTGACCACCGTGGCCGTCACGCATGACACCAATGTCGCCGAGGCCATGGATCGCTCCGTGGCTATTCGCGACGGTCGCACCAGCACTGAGGTGCTCCACGCCGAGGCGGCCGAGGAGACCATCATTATCGACAGTGTCGGCCGGCTCCAAATTCCGCGCGCCCTGCTGGATGCTCTGCCCTTCGGCGGCCGCGCGCGTGTTCACCTCAGCGACGATCATCTCGAGATCTTCCCGGCCGCGCCTGGGGCCACCAATGGCGACGGCGGACATGGCATGGACGCGGATGCCAGCGGCAACGGGCCGGGCGGCGACGGGACAAGCGCGGACGACCGCGTCATCGAATAGGCGGACCGCGCGCAACTAGAGCGCGCCGGCACGTACCGTGTCGTCACGCGTGATAAACTGGGAGGCGTTTGGTTGAGATAGCGGTGAACAACTGATCAAGGACGAGCACAGGGGCGGGCGGCTCACGGTGGATCACGGGGCAAGTAGTGTGCGCGGCGGGGGCCGCGTGGCTCTGACATTAGCACTTTGCGCGTTGGTTGGTTTCAATCTGCGGACGGTGCTGCTCGGCGTCCCACCGGTGCTGCCACTTCTCCAGCGCGACCTTGGGCTCTCGTACACCGCCCTGGGTCTTATCCCCGCCATCCCCAGCCTGTGTCTGGGACTGCTAGCGTGGCCGCTCGCGCCCGCGATTGGTCGCTATGGCGGGCGGACCGCCATCGCCGTTGGTCTGGCGGTGCTCGCGGTCGGGGCCGGCTTGCGCGCCATCCCGGGAGTCATTCCGCTGTATGTGTTCACGATCGTGCTGAGTGTGGGCGTCACGATCGCGCAGGCGGCCATGCCCGTTCTGACGCGCCAGTGGTTTCCCGCGCGGATCGGCCTTGTCACCGCGGTGTTCTCCAGCGCCATGATGATCGGGGAAACGACCGCCGTGGCCGTAACTGGTCCGGTGCTCTTACCCGCACTAGGCCGCGACGCCTGGCCGGCCACGTTCGTCGTGTGGAGCGTGCCAGTGGTCGCCGCGCTGGTGCTGTGGCTCGTCCTGGCCCCGGCCGCGCCGCCCCTGGGGACGGCAGCCAGCACGCGGCGCGCCCACACGCGGCGCGCAAAGACTCGGATTGCCGACACCGACCAGGCGCCCACGCGCCCCAACGGGGCGCCGGTCGCACCTGAGGGCGTGGCACCTGGGGGCGTGAGTATGCCCCATCGCCCGCGGGTGAGCGCCTGGCATCTTGGTCTGCTCGTCGGTACATCGAGTTTGATGTATTTTGGAATGAACGCGTGGATACCGAACTTTGATCTCGCCGTCGGTCGGGCCGGCGGTACCGCCGCCGCACTCGCGACCCTCAGCGCGTTTCAACTGCCGGTCGGTCTTGGGCTCACCGTCACCGCGCAGCGTCTGGTGGGCCGGAGATGGCCGTTCGTCGCCGCGGGCATCGTGGCGCTGGTCGCGCTGGCCGGCTGGCTCTGGGCACCCGCCGCCACTGGGCCGTGGTGGACCGCGCTCATCGGCGGTGCCTCGGCCGGTGTCTTCGTGCTCGGCAGCGCGCTGCCGCCCATGCTGGTCCCAGCGGAGGATGTCGGCCGGTTGGCGGGGGCGACGATTAGCCTGGGGTATTCGCTGGCGTTCGTGGGGCCACTGCTTGGTGGGCGGCTCTGGGATGCCGCGCACGTGCCGGCGCTGGCTTTTCTGCCGGTCGCGCTGGCGGGCGGGCTGCTCATTCTCCTCGGCGCCACGTTGCCAGGGCCTGGATCGCCGCCGTGAAGCGGGAGTCGCGGTCTGACAGCGCCACTCAGCCCAGCCCACGCTGAGACGATCGCGCACGGCACAGCGCGCGGAGTCGTCCGCAACGCACCCGCGAATCGCGCCGCGCGGACGGCGCGCATCGGACCGATGCGTTCGGGTGTCGAAGCACGCCGCCGTCCGTTATACTAGGCGAGGAGTGGCGGACGCTACCTCAGTGGCAACGCTGGGTCGCGCCGGACGGCGGCCGAGAGTGGGGACGATCGACACCATGCGACAGGGCAGAGGCTCCGGAGACCGCGGCCGCCCGCTGGCGGGCGCGCTGCTCGGCGCCTGGCTGGTGTGTGTGGTGGGCCCGGTCACCGCGTCGGTGGTCCTCAACCGCTCGTTCCATGGCCTGCCGCTGGTCGGGGTAGCCATCTGGTTCGTCATTCTGCGGGCCGTGAGGTGGTTTGCGCCCGCCGCGCGCTTCGATCGCCTGATGCATCGGGGCGCCACGGGCCGCGCGGTCGCGTTGGCCGAAGCCGAGCTCGCGGTCCGAGGGCGCTACGTGTGGTCGGGCTCCGGACGCGTGGCGTGGCTGAATCGCCGGACGAGCGCCCTGCTCGCGGCGGGGCGCCTCAGCTACGCGCTGGCCTCGGCACTCGAGGCGGCAAGCGCGCGGCCAGACCCCGAGACGCTCGCGCAGTGCGCGCTCGCGCTGCTCTGGTTGAATCGGTATGATGAGGCGGCGGGGGCCGCGCGCGTCACCCTCTCGCTGACTCGCGAGCGCTCGGTGAGCGCCAACGCGACGTTGGCCAACGTGCTGCTGGCGCGGCGCGAACCCGCTGAGGCGCGCGCGGCGGCCGAGGCTGGTCTGTCCGATGTTGAGGCGTTGTTGCCGCTGGTTCAGCCCGAGCACCATGCCGCGTTACTCGCGGCGCTGGCCCGCGCTGAGCGCGATCTGGGCCGCCAGCCGCGGGCGCGCGCGCATTTGCGCACGCTCTACCGCCTGGCCCGATCCGACCGCCTCATTCGCGCGGAGGCGCTGGCCGAGGAGGCGGACGCCCTGGCGGGGGGCGACGCCGCCGCGCGCCTGCGCGCGCTCATGCTGATTGATGAGGCGGCGCATGTCGCGCCACACTACGTTTGCTGGTACGCCAGCCAACCTGACGCCTGGTATGAGGTGCGGACGGATCCGCGATTCGCGGTTGTGCTGGAACGGGCACAGATCGCCTGGACCCGCGCGGCTGGTCACCCCGCCAGCCCGCCGGAGCAGGGCGCGCCACCCGCCACCTTCGTCGCCATGGAGCTGGCGGCCGCGCGTGACCGCGGGTACGCTCGCCCGGCGCCCCGCATTGACGTCGGCGCGCTCGCCGCGCAGCTCATCACCCTCGGCGGGACCCTGGCATTGCTTGTTTGGTGGACCTGGCGGTTCTTCCTCGCCACCAGTTGACGGCGCGACAACTCTGCCTATGACACCATCTTCCCGCACAGTTGCATATTCGGGCGGGTGAGATACAATAGCCATACCAAACCGCACGAGAACGCGTTGCCTGGCTTGGCGCAGGGTGGCTGTCGGGCAGGGAGGCAGCGAGCGGACGACGCGTGGCGAGCTCGGTCGACAGGAGCCGGTATGTCCCTAATCAACATGGCGAAACGAGAAATTAACTGCAAGATCGTCTACTATGGCATTGGCCTCAGTGGCAAGACGACCAACCTGCACTACATTCACAAAACAATCGATCCGCGCGATGTCGGCGAGATGGTCTCGATCGACACCGAGACCGAGCGCACTTTGTACTTTGACCTGCTCCCGCTAGAAGTTGGCCGGGTTCATGGCTTCAATATCCGGCTCCAGCTGTACACGGTCCCCGGCCAGGTGCTCTACCAGCAAACCCGCATCTCCGTCCTCAAGGGCGCCGATTGTGTGGTCTTCGTCGCCGACTCCCAGGCCAACAAGTTGCAGGAAAACATCGAGAGCTTCAACGAGCTGACCGAACAACTCCGGCGCATGAGCAAACAGCCGGGAGAGTTTCCGATCGTTTTGCAGTGGAACAAGCGCGACCTTCCCAACATCCTGCCCGTACCAGTGCTGGAGCAGTATCTGAATCCCTATCGCGGCCCCAGCTTCGAGGCCGTGGCGGTCGCCGGCTGGGGCGTCGTCGAAAGCCTGAAGGTCGCCATGAACTCCACACTGCGACGGCTGGAACGCGCCTGAGGGTCTCCACGCGCACCTTGTAGCGTTCCGGCGCGGTGGGCTATACTGTCGGCGCGAGCCAGGCAAATAGCGGGACTCGCATCGCCCGCCTCACCATGATCACGCGTTCGCGGCTGCCGGTGCCTGGGTGCTCTCCGTCCCTCGCCCTCGGATTCCCAGCCCCGGTGCCCCGAGGCAGCCGACCCGAAGGAGGATCACCACTCATGGCCACGCCCCGCGTCAAGCGGCCCACGCTCGCGGACCTCGACCTTAGCATTGGCAAGCGCACGCGCCTGCATCGTCTCCTGTATCAGTATGGCCCTGGCAATGGCACGCTCCTCTTCTTGCCGATCGATCAGGGCCTGGAGCATGGGCCTCGCGACTTCTTCGCCAATCCTCCCGCTAAGGATCCGGAGTTCCAGCTCCGCCTGGCTAAAGAGGGCAACTTCTCGGGCATCGTCTTTCAGATCGGCATTGCCGAGAAGTACATGAACAAGTATGCCGGCAGCGTTCCGCTGGTCCTCAAACTGAACGGCAAGACCGAGATCCCCGCCGACAAACAGCCCATTTCTCCCTGCATCGCGAGTGTGGAGGATGCCGTGCGTCTGGGCGCCGACGCGGTTGGTTACACCCTGTACGTCGGCTCGCCGCTCCAAGCCGAGGACTTCCGTCAGTTCGCCAGGGTGCGCGAGGACGCGGATCGCTATCAGATGCCGATCATCGTCTGGGCCTATCCACGCGGTGAAGCCATCGAGCTCAAAGGTGGACGCGAGAGCCTCTACGCGATCGATTACGCCGCTCGCGTGGCCAATGAATTGGGTGCTGACATCGTCAAGATCAACGTCCCCAAGAGCAACCCGGAAAAGGATGCCGCCGCGCCCAAGCCGTATAACACCATGCGGCCGTCGCGCGAGGAGGCTGTGCGCATGGTGGTCGATTCGGCGGGCAAGGCGCTTGTGCTCTTTAGCGGTGGCGAAATGGAAGGCGAGGGCGACGTCATCGAGAAGGCGCGCGTCGCCATGGACGGCGGGGCCACTGGCCTCATCTTCGGCCGCAACGTCTGGCAGCGGCCGTTCGATGAAGCTCTCCAGCTCAGCCGCGAAATTCATGAGATGCTCCGCGAGTTTGGCGCGCCCGCATCGCGCGAATAGCTCCACCAGGCGCCCATTGGTCTTGCTCAGGCGCCCATTGGTCTTGCTCAGGCGCCGCGCGCGGGCGCCGGCCCGTCGGCCGGCGCCCAATCCATGCTGGCCTGGCCGAGTCCGGGCGGTCTGAGAGCGATGCGTTCAAGTCCGACGCCATCGAGCCCACCGCGCCGGCGAGGGCGACTTGCCGGGGAGTGTATACTGGGACCGGCGGGGCGGCGCACGTCGTGGTCGTAAGCGGTCAGCGTCGGCCATCTCTTACTATCTGGAGAAGCGATGATGGAATTAATTCGCGTCATGATCATCGATGAGCATCCGCTCTATCGTCAGGGCTGCCGATCGGCGCTCGAGGCTTCCGGCGAATGTACCATCGTCGCCGAAGCGTCCGATAGCAAGACCGGACTCGACCTGGCACGCCTGCAGTCGCCGGATGTTGTGCTCATCGATGCGCTGCTGTCCACCAACGACTCACTCGAGCTCGCTCGCCAGTTGCGACACTGGTCGCCGCGCGTCGCCATCATCATGCTGACCGCGTTTGAGGACGAAGAGCAGCTCTTCCAATCCATGAAGCTCGGGGCGGCCGCCTATATGCTCAAGGGGATTTCCGCGGACGAGCTCGTCGATGCCGTCCGCCGTGTGAGCCAGGGCACCTTCATTATCAACGACAATGTCCTCTCGCGCCCCGCCGTGGCGAGTCGCGTGCTCCAGGCGTTTCGCACCGTGGCCGTCGAGGAGCCGCCTGAGGTAGCACCCCTCTACACCCCGCTCTCGAACCGGGAGATTGAGATCCTGGACTACATCGCCCGCGGCAACAGCAACAAAGAGATTGCCAAGTCTCTCAAGATCAGCGATCAGACAGTGAAGAATCACATCACGTCGATCCTGAAAAAGCTATCTGTCAATGACCGCACCGCCGCCGTGGTCCACGCCCTCAAGCACGGCTGGATCAAGATGAACGACGACTAGCTGACCCGACAAGCACCCGAGAAGGAGCCCCTCGTGCCGTCCGACTACAGTCTCCCAAATCACGGGTCGGGTTCCGTTCCCTTTCAGGCCGGTCCAGGCGAATGGTCCGCACCAATAACGGCGGGGCACTATCCGATGGCCGCGCCCGCGACGGGTGGTCAGGCGGCATCGGGTGCCTGGACCGTGGCTGGGGGCACGGGCGGAGGGACTATGGGAGGCGCCGGCATGGGTGGCCCCGGGGGCATGGGTCAGACGGGCGGGGGGGGCGGCCCCTGGGATGACAACGCCAACTTCCTCGATGCCTGCCGGCTCGAGTACGATCAGGTTGCGCGCGAGCTCGACGAGATCCGGATGCTCATCAAGCAATCCGCGCAGGAACTGGAAAAGCTCAACCAGCGGAAGGTGCTGGCCGCCGCCAAGACACGAGAGATGGAAGAGAAACTCGAAACCTTCTCGCGGCAGGAAATTCGTGCCTCTTACCTCGCGTCCACCGAGGCCGAGATGCGGGCCTTCATGATTGGTGAGCAGCGCGACCAACTCGTGGCCAAGGAGCAGGTCTTCATTCGCTACCAACGCTTCCTCCAACGCGCGCTCGAAGTCCTGGCCGCCATGCCAGGGGGCGGGGCGGCCGGTGCCCAGCCCTGGGCGGGCGCGACCGGAGGCGCTCCGGCGGCGGGTGCCGCGCGCGCTGAGGGTGACGCGCTCGCGCGGGTGATTCAGGCCCAGGAGGAAGTGCGGGAGCGTGTGGCCCAACGCCTGCACGACGGCCCCGCCCAATCGCTGGCGAACGTCGTGTTGACGGCTGAGATTTGCGAAAAACTCATGCAGACTGACGCCCGCCGGGCGCAGGGTGAGCTGGGCAATCTGAAGGGCATCGTCAACCAAACCCTGCAAGATACGCGCAAATTCATCTTTGAGCTCAGGCCCATGACCCTGGATGACCTTGGCCTCGTGCCCACCTTGCGGCGCTATGTGGCCGATCTTGGCGCGCGCTATCAAGCGCAGATCTCGCTGGTGGCGCCCCAGGGCGAGCAGCGATTGCCGCGGCGCATGGAAGTCCCCGTGTTTCGTGTGGCCCAGGAGGCCCTGACGAACGCGGTCCAGCACGGTCGGGCGACCCAGGTGCGGGTCACGGTCGCGGCCCAGGGCGACACGCTCGCGCTGATCGTCGAGGACAACGGCACTGGGTTTGATGTCGAGCAGGCGCTTGCCCAGGCCGCCTCCCGCCAGGCGATGGGTATTGCCAGCATGCAAGAGCGGGCCGAGATGCTGGGCGGCTGGCTGCGCATCGAGAGCGCCCGGGGGCACGGCAGCCGAGTGGAGCTGAGCGCGCCGATTGCGGGCTCGCGCTGATTGCGCCGTTGGCCATTCGCCCATGACCGCGCCCATGACCGCGGCGGGCGGCGCCGTCATGCCTTGCGGCGCACCGACATGCGGACCTGGCGCGGCGCACAAACACGCGCGGTCTGTGTCCGCGGACATGTCCGCGGATCGGGTGGCCACCGTCGCCTCGTCGAGTCCGGTGAACTGTGCCCGCGCCCATCGGTCACGGAGTAGGACCTGTTACTGATTGGTGCCTGCGCCGTCGCAAGAGGCAGAGCGAATGGCCCCGACCATTCGAGAGGGTCTGACGCAGCCACTTGGCTGTGCCGATGGCCGGCTCTGTCCCGGTCGACCGGCACGCCGCTGTCACAAGTCGACGCGCCGCGTGCCGAGTTTTCGCCCGCCCAGGCGAGCTGGCTGGTCACTTTTGAGTGCGGGGACCATGACCAATGGGTGACTTTACACCCCATCTGTCTCACCCCTCTTGTGTCCGGGGAGATGGGTTGCTATACTAGGGCACGCCGACCGGCCAGTTTGGGTCGCTGGACGGTGTTAGTACGTACCGGTGCGCTTCCGTGGGTCCCGTTGGGCACGCGAATCGAGGCCACCGGCGCATTTCGCCACAGTGCGAAAGGGAGAAACATCTCATGCTGGATCGTCTGTTCCACCGCGACCGTGGCCAGGGCCTTGTCGAGTACGCGCTGATCTTGGCCCTGGTGGCCATCGTCGTCATCGGCATCCTCATCCTTCTTGGCCCGGCCATTGGCTCGATTTTCTCGAACGTCAAGAGCGCCCTGTAGCGCTGCCCGACGGCCCCGCCTGCCGCCGCGGTTTGCCGCGACGGCAGGCGGGATTGCGCTGAAGAGGTCACGGTTGACCGCTTGAGCCTGCGCGCACACAACCTGAGCGGACGAGTCCGCGCTCCCCACTCTGGGAGATCTGGTTGACTCAACAGAACGTTCCGCCACTCCGGACGTTTAGCATAGTCAGACGCCGATCGAATCACATTTTGGATCGTGTGCACTCTCGACGCGGCGTGGCGGGCGCGGAGTCCGGGCATGCGCCGCTCCGCCTCTGGCGGCGTCACCATCTACTCGACGCTCGCCGACGTGCTTGCGGCACCTTGGTCCCCGCCGGCCAATGCCAGGCGCGATCGTAATCGGGGCCTGATCGCTGAAGGAGGAAGTCGCGATGTCCGTCCAGGTCAAGCCGCCGCGCACCCGCACCGCGGGCGGTCGCACGCTCATGCTGCTTGGCGTCTTGCTGGCGCTGGCCGCTGGGATGATTGTCATCTTCGTCGTGAGTAACACGGTGGGGAATGCCCCGCACAACGTGATGGTGGTTCAGGCGGCTCGTGAGCTGGATGCCGGCGCCGTGCTGTCCGCGAACAATAGCACGGCGCCGAACGTGCTGATCAGCCAGGCGTTCGTGACACGCGAGATGAATTCCGACGCCGTGCCGGCCGACGCCTATGTGTATCAAAATCCGGACCAACTCAAGGTAGACCTCAACGACGAAGTCGTCGTCGGCCAGTTCCTGGCGGGCGATGTCCTCCGGCTCAACGACAAACGTCTGGTGAAGCTGGGCCAGGGGAGCTCGCCGGGCAGCCTGACGCTGCGCAATCCCGCGCAGTTGCCGCATGGCTCCGTGCTCTTCGACATTCCGCTCGATAGTGGCGGTTCCAAGTCCTGGGCCCTGGTTCCGGGCGACCACATCGACATCCTCGTCACCTACTGCGTCTCGGCGACCGGCAACTGCGCCACCCCGGACGCCGCCATCACCCAGACCACCCTGCAGAACGTCTATGTCTACTGGGTGAACACCGATCAGGCCTTCGTGGTGCTCACGCACCAGCAGGCGCTTGAGCTCAAGTACCTCCTGGAGACTGGCAAGGTGTCAGTGGTCCTGCGCAGCCCGGGCGATACGGACTCCGCCAGCACCGCGCCGGTCACCAGCCAGTACATCATCGGCCATTTCCACATCCATCCGTAGGCTCCCGGGCACCCGCGCCATCGAGCTCAGGCCGGTGGCGCGCGGCCTGGGATGCGTTTCGCCCCCCTCAATGGCCCAGGGGCGATCGATGGGAGAGATCGCCCCCCATTCACCCAGAACCGCGTGCCGAGGTGTATCCTGACTATGACAAATCGGGGGCATCGAGCCTCGGCCGCCATACGCCCTGGTTTATCGAGCGCGATGTGGCCCGCCAGACCGCGCCCCCTTACCGGTCTTCGTCCCTACTGATCTCGATGTTGCGGGAAGAGCGAGAGCATGCAGGATCCCAGAAGTCAGGCGCGCATTCGCCTTTTGATTGTGGATGATGTCCCCGACACCGCTCAGAATGTGCGGAAGCTGCTGTACTTCGAGCACGATATCCAGGTGATCGGCGTCGCCACGAGCGCGCGCGAAGGCATCGCCAAGGCGGCGCAGCTGCGGCCCGATGTCATCTTGATGGACATCAATATGCCCGATATGGACGGGCTCCGTGCCACCGAGATGATCCTCCGCCAGGTCCCGACCCGTGTGGTGATGATGTCCGTCCAGGGCGAGCCAGAATACCTCAACCGCGCCATGATGGCGGGCGCCCGCGGGTACCTAATCAAGCCATTCAGCAGCGAGGACCTCGTCAGCACGCTGCACATGGCGGCACAGGTTCCGGTGGTACCCGCTCCCACGCCTCCAGCGCCAGTGGCAGCGCACGGGTCTGGTCGCCTGGCGCCTCCGAGCAACGAGGCGGGGCCACTCAAGCGCATCATCGCCATCTACAGCCCCAAGGGCGGTGTCGGACGCAGCGTGATCGCGTGTAATCTCGCCGTGGCCCTGAAGAAGCTGACCGATATGCGGGTGCTGCTCGTGGACGCTGACCTGCAGTCGGGCGACGCTCACGTGCTGCTCAACATGAACACGCCCAACACGATTGACGACCTGCGCGAGGCGGGGAGCCTCGACGCGGAGTTCATCCGCGGCGCCGTCGCCATGCACGATTCGGGCGTGGAGCTGCTTCGCGCTCCCATCGCCCTTGAGTCGGCTGAGCTTTTCACCGCCGATGCCATGAAGGCGATCCTGGTTGAGCTGCGCGAGCACTTCGACTACCTCGTCATCGATTGTGATGACACGTTCTCCGAGTCGACGCTGACGGTGTTGGATATGGCCGACCAGATCCTGCTCATCACCACGCTCGAGGTCACCACGATCAATAAGGTGACCCGATTCTTCGAGGTGATGGATCGGTTGGGCTACGCCGAGGCCAAGGTCCGCCTGATCTGCAATCGTGTTGAGCCGTACTTCGGCATCAAGCCCGCTCAGGTGGAGTCGCAGGTGCGCCATCGCTTCACCGCCCAGATCCCCGAGGATAACCGCCTGGTCGTCACGTCCGTCAATCGGGGCATTCCCGTCGTCCTCACGGACAAGCGGTCCACGGTCGCACGCGCGATTTACGCGCTGGCGGAGCGCATGGCGCAGCCTGATCCCACGCCTGTGGAGACGGCGCGCGCCACGGGGCGAGGGACGGATGGCTCGAAGCGCAAACTCTTCGGGCGCTGATGAGCACGGCGAGGCCCCCGACATCTTGGCCGGCGTGAACGCCCAGAGCGCGCACGGGAAGAGGGAGGCTTCGGCGAGGAAGAATGGCCTCATCGGGCCGAGGGCGTTGACGTCCGTGGGACCGTTCAGTATAGTGGTGAGGCGATCTGGCACGGGTCTTCCCGCCCGCTTGCGGTGGCGGAGTCATCCAGGTACGGGCCTCATGGCCGGCGGTCAGGAGAGTGAGCGTGGGACTTCTCAAGCGTTTTGGTGACTCCGGAAACGGTTCGGGAAACGACGGCCGCGGGCAGACGGGGCGTGTGCCTCAGGTAGCTCAGGTCGATCCCGGAGCGCGTTCGGGCGTCCTCAACGATAATCGTCCACCGACCTACGCGTCGCCTGAGATACCCGCCGCGGGAGGGCGTGGCGCGACGGAAACCGCCCGCGAGCGGAGTTTTTATGAGCTCAAAACCAAGGTACAGACCGCGCTGATCGCGGAGCTGGATCCTAAGCTGGACCTTTCGCAGACCGCTCAGGTCCGGCGCACCATCGAAGAGCTCTTCAACGGCGTTCTGAATCAACAAGGGATCGTCCTCAGTCGCGCGGACCGGATGCGCCTCTTTGAGGCCATCACCGCCGAGATTCTTGGCCTCGGGCCCATCGAGCCGCTGCTCAATGACGACACCGTTACCGAGGTGATGGTCAACGGCCCGCGGGCGGTCTGGGTTGAACAGCATGGGCGTCTCTACCGGACCGACGTGCATTTCCGCGACGATGACCACGTCATGCGGGTCATCGACCGGATCATCTCCCCGCTCGGCCGCCGCTGCGACGAGTCGTCCCCCTATGTGGACGCCCGCCTGCCGGATGGCTCGCGCGTGAACGTCATCATCCCACCGCTGTCTCTGGTTGGTCCGGTCATTACCATCCGAAAGTTCGCGCGTCAGAAGCTCCAGCCCGATGATCTCATTCGCTTTGGCACGATTACGCCAGAGATGGTCGAGTTCCTGCGTGCCTGTGTCCAGGTGCGCCTCAACGTCGTGGTCTCCGGCGGCACGGGCTCTGGCAAGACGACCTTGCTCAACATCCTCTCGAGCTTCATTCCCGCGGATGAGCGCATCATTACCATCGAGGATGCCGCTGAGCTCCAATTGCGCCAGGAGCACGTCATCTCGCTCGAGGCGCGTCCGCCGAATATCGAAGGCAAGGGCCGCGTGTCGATTCGCGAACTCGTCACCAACGCCCTGCGCATGCGGCCCGACCGTATCATTGTGGGTGAGTGCCGTAGCGGCGAAGCGCTGGATATGCTTCAGGCCATGAACACTGGCCACGATGGCAGCATGACGACCCTGCACTCCAACAGCCCGCGCGACACGCTCAGCCGCCTCGAGACGATGGTCCTGATGGCGGGAATGGATCTTCCCCTGCGCGCGATCCGCGAGCAGATCGCCAGCGCCATCCATCTCATCGTGCACCAATCGCGGATGAAAGATGGCAGCCGCAAGGTGGTCAACATCAGCGAGGTCCAGGGCATGGAGGGCGATGTCATCGTCATGCAGGATGTCTTTGTCTTCG